>JBJTMW010000050.1:0-6721 GCA_046070715.1 Aquirufa sp.
GAACCCGCCGTCACCTTCACTAAACAAGCACGGCATTTTCCACCTGAACCTTTCAAAGGCTCATAATAGCACATAGCTGGCGGAGCAACCTCAGGCCCGATCATGCGAGCTGCCTGCATGATGGTGGTTCCTGGTTCTACCTCAAGGGTGATATTATCTATCGTAACTTTCATATTCGTTAATTTCTGCCAAATTATTTTGTCCAACTAGCCCCCTTGCGCATAAATACCGCACCTGGTTTTGTCGCTAATTCTGGGTGTTCAATATGCCACTCAAACTCATCGCGGAAATGGCGAATCGCCGCAGCCACTGGCCAAGACGCCGCATCCCCTAATGGACAAATCGTATTTCCTTCAATTTTCTTCGCTACATCGACTAACAAATCGATATCCTCTTTGCGACCTTGACCGTGCTCGATGCGGTGCAACACCTTGTCCATCCAACCAGTTCCTTCACGGCATGGGGAACATTGTCCACACGACTCATGGTGGTAGAATTTCGCAAACGTTAAGGTGTTGTGAACGATACAAGCTGTCTCGTCCATGACCACAAAACCTCCTGAACCTAACATCGTACCGGTTGCAAAACCACCATCCGATAAAGATTCATAGGTCATCAAACGCTTCTCTCCTGCCGCAGTCGTCAAGATTAACTCGGCTGGCAAAATAGGAACAGACGAACCACCGGCTACGACTGCTTTTAATTTATGCCCATCGCGAATACCGCCGCACCATTCATCTGAGTAGATGAAATCTTCGACTGTAATCCCTAATGGAATCTCGTAAACACCTGGTTTTTTGATGTGACCAGAAGCCGAGATTAATTTGGTACCTGTACTACGTCCCACTCCAATCGCCGCGTACGCATCGCCACCGTTATTCACGATCCACGAAGTAGCTGCGATAGATTCCACGTTATTTACCACCGTAGGGCATTGCCATAGACCCTTTACCGCTGGGAAAGGTGGCTTATTACGAGGATTACCTCTTTTACCCTCTAATGACTCTAACAAAGCGGTTTCTTCTCCGCAGATATAAGCTCCACCCCCAGGCTGAACAAATAGATCTAGATCGTAACCTGAACCTAAAATATTCTTTCCTAATAATCCTTTATCGTATGCTTCTTGAATCGCTTTTTCTAAGATATTGATCACATACATCAATTCACCACGTACGTAGATGTACGAGGTATTTGCGCCTAGGGCAAAAGAAGAAACAATCATTCCTTCGATTAAGGTATGTGGGGATTTCCACATCAAATAGTGGTCCTTGAACGTACCAGGCTCTGATTCGTCCGCGTTACACACTAAATAACGAGGCACACCCTCCGGCTTTGCCAAAAACGACCACTTCATACCTACCGGGAAACCAGCGCCTCCACGGCCACGTAAACCAGACTTTTTCACCTCTTCAGTGACTTCGTCTGGAGTCATTTTCTTTAACGCTTTTTGGACCGCTGAATACCCTCCATGCTTCATGAACACGTCTATCGTGTCGATGTTAGGTACGTCTATATGTTCGGTTAATATCTTCATCCTAGACCTTATTTGCTCAGTTCATCTATAATTTCATCCACTTTCTCTTTCGTTAAGTGCATGTAGTATTTTTCACGGATTTGGAATACAGGACCCCAACCGCAAGCGGCTAAACACTCCACTTCTTTGATGGTAAACTTGCCATCTTTCGTCGTTTCGCCGGTATTAATTTTCAATCGTTTCTTCAAGTGATCGTATACCTCTACGCCACCCATTAAGCAACAAGGGCCTGTTCGGCAATACTCAATCACGTGCTCTCCTACCGGCTCCAAGTGGAACATGGTGTAGAAAGAAGCTACCTCGTACACCTCTATCGAAGAAATGGAAAGTAGGGACGCTACATAATCCATTACTTCCGGCGAGCACCACTTCCACTCCGCTTGCGCTAAGTGAAGAATAGGCAACAAGGCCGACTTCTGCTTTCCATCCGGATAGCGGGCGATAATTTTTTTCACTAATTCCAGCGTTTCTGCTGGGAAAACAATCTTGCTCATGTCTTATGTATCTAACTCTCCTGCAATTACGTTCATCGATGACATCGTTACGATCGCATCTGAAAGGGTGGTTCCCTTGATCATCTCTGGGAAAGCCTGGTAATATATAAATCCGGGACGACGGAATTTCAAACGATAAGGAGTACGACCTCCGTCAGAAACTAAATGGAAACCTAATTCCCCATTTCCGCCTTCCACTGAGTGATAAACCTCACCTACCGGTGCATCGATCTCTCCCATCACAATTTTGAAGTGGTAGATCAAGGCCTCCATGTTGTGGTAGACGTCTTGTTTTTTCGGTAAATAATAGTGGGGTGCATCCGCGTGGTAAGCACCTTCAGGAAGGTTGTCCATCGCTTGTTGGATGATGCGCAAACTTTGCCACATCTCCTCTTCCCGCACTAAGAAACGATCATACGTATCGCCTTTTGTACCTACTGGCACGTCGAATTCGAAATCTTCGTAAGAAGAATACGGGTTCATCGCACGCACATCGTAATCGACACCCGCAGCACGTAAATTAGGACCGGTAAATCCGTAATTCAAAGCGCGTTCGGCAGAAATCCCACCCACGTTTTGGGTACGGTCCATGAAGATACGGTTACGCATCACCATGCCTTCGAATTCCTTCAAAGCGGCTGGAAGTTCTTTTAATAATTTTTGGATTTTTTCGATCGCTACAGGCGTGAAATCACGCTCCATACCGCCAAAACGACCCATATTCGTGGTTAGACGTGCGCCGCACATCTCCTCGTAAATCTCGTAGATGAACTCTCTCCATTGGTATACATACAAGAAACCCGTTAAGGCTCCGGTATCTACCGCCAAGATGGAATTACAAACGATGTGATCCGTTAAACGCGCTAGTTCCATCATGATCACACGCATATACTGCGCACGCTTGGGAACTTCGATACCTAACAATTTTTCTACCGTCATGTGCCAGCCCATATTGTTAATAGGAGCTGAACAATAGTTCATACGGTCTGTTAAAGTCGTGATTTGATAGAAAGGACGACGTTCTGCGATTTTCTCAAAGGCCCGGTGGATATAACCCACCGTTTGCTCCGCGTCTACAATGGTTTCTCCGTCCATCGTTAAGATGTTTTGGAAGATACCGTGTGTCGCTGGGTGCGTAGGACCTAAGTTTAACGTAGATAATTCATTCACATAAGGTCCCCCTTTTTGTGTTTTATCTAATCCTACATTAGGGCTGTTTACTAAAGCTATTTCAGACATGTCTATTTATTATCGTCCAAACAATTCATCAATCTTATCGTGACGCGTCGCATCCTCTAACGGATATTCTTTACGCATCGGGTGGTAATCCATCTCATCCATATTCAGGATACGGGTCAAATTAGGGTGACCTTCGAAAATAATACCATAAAAATCAAACGCCTCGCGCTCCATCCAGTTTGCCGTAGCAAAAAGTCCGGTGATCGTAGGGAAAGTAGGCGCTTCGATAGGTGCATAGGCCTTAATCCAAAGACGCACGTTGTTTTCCAAAGAATGTAAGTGGTAAATCACTCCCAATTCTTGCCCTTTAGCCTCCGGAAAGTGAATTCCTGCTAAATCCGTCAAAAACTGAAACTTGAATACCGGGTGTGCGTACAAGAAGTGAATCATCGGAACGATATTTTCTACCGCGGTAGTCACCTGCAAAATGCCGTGTGACTCCCCTATTCCGTAAATACCTTCTTCGCCAAACTGCGCTTGAAGCGCCTCAATTATCTTTTCGTTCATCATTATTCGATTCCGTAAGAAGCTAATAAAGCCTTGTATTCTGGTTCGTTACGTCTACGCGTTGTCTCCTTTTTCGCTAATTCTTGGATCTGCATAAAGCCATCTAAAATTTGCTCCGGACGCGGTGGGCAACCTGGCACATACACGTCTACTGGAATAATACGGTCAATTCCTTGCAGAACCGAATACGTATCAAAAATACCTCCAGAACACGCACAAGCCCCTACTGATAAAACCCAACGTGGCTCTGCCATTTGGAGATATACCTGTTTTACAACCGGTGCCATTTTCTTAGAGATCGTTCCCATCACCATCAAAACGTCCGCTTGACGGGCAGAGAAACTTAAACGTTCCGCACCAAAACGACCGATATCATAATGGGATGCCATCGTAGACATAAACTCAATACCACAGCAAGAGGTTGCAAAAGGTAAAGGCCAAAGTGAATTAGCTCTCGCTAAACCCACTAAACTATCTAAAGACGTAGCAAAAAAACCAGCTCCCTCTATTCCAGCGGGCGCCTCTACGATATTAACTGAAGAATCACTCATTATTTCTCCCACTTTAAAATTCCTTTTTTCAACACGTATAAGAAGCCCGCTAAAAGCAAGCCCATGAAAACTAACATTTCATAGAAACCGTTCCAAGACAATTGTTTGAAATTAACCGCCCATGGATACATAAAGACGATTTCTATATCAAATAGCACAAATAGAATGGCTACTAAAAAATACTTCACAGAAATAGGCGTACGTGCATCACCGATCGATTCAATACCACATTCGAAGGCATCATCCTTCTTTTTCGAATGTCTTTTAGGACCTAAAGAGTGAGTGGCTACCATCGTAGCGACGATAAATGCCAAAGCAGCTGCTAGCTGAACAAAAATCGGAAGGAAATCCTGAGGTTGATAGTTCATTACGAAGGCTTAAAAATTCAAGCCGCAATTTACAGCTAAAAATCTAAATCTGAGAGAAAATTTCAGAAAAGGATTGAATTATTTCAGAAATTTCATGTAATTTTGTCCTGCAAATAAGGGCACTCATTCAACACCCGGTACAAATTATTTGCTATGCTTGATTCCACTAAATTTCTTTTCGAAGCCTTAACGTACGACGACGTTCTTTTGCTTCCTGCTTATTCCGAGGTTTTACCCCGCGAAGTAAGTACTCAATCTCGTTTAACGCGCAATATTTCGCTGAACATTCCCATCGTTTCCGCAGCTATGGACACGGTAACGGAAGCTGATTTGGCGATTGCTTTGGCGCAAGAAGGCGGCATTGGAATCATCCACAAGAACATGACGATTGCGCAGCAAGCGGCACAAGTTCGTAAGGTAAAGCGTTCTGAATCAGGGATGATCATCGATCCGGTGACCTTGAAAGACAACTCTACTTTGGGTGATGCACAACGAATCATGAAGGAATTCAAGATCGGTGGCATTCCGGTGATCGATAACGACGGGAAATTAGTGGGAATTTTGACGAACCGTGATTTACGTTTCCAAAAACAAACCGCTCGTCCCGTGAGAGAGATCATGACGAAGGACAACTTGATTACGGCCAAAGAAGGAATCAGCATGGAAGAGGCCGAAAGCATTTTGCAAGAATACAAAATCGAAAAATTGCCGATCATTGACAAAAACGGCAAATTGATCGGTTTGATCACGTATAAAGATATTTTGAAGCGTAAGTCGCATCCTTTGGCATCGAAAGATCCTCTAGGCCGTCTTCGCGTAGGTGCAGCGGTAGGTGTAACGCCTGATTTATTAGACCGCGTTCAAGCTTTAGTGCAAGTGGGGGTTGACGTTATCAGTATTGATACCGCTCACGGTCACTCGAAAGGCGTCATCGATGCCTTGAAATCGGTAAAAAAATCATTCCCTACGCTGGATGTTATCGTAGGCAACATCGCGACAGGCGAAGCGGCCGTTGCTTTAGCAGAAGCCGGAGCTGATGCGGTGAAGGTGGGGGTAGGACCAGGTAGTATTTGCACGACGCGTATCATCGCGGGTGTGGGTATGCCACAATTGACGGCGGTGTATGAAGCGGCCAAAGCTTTACAAAAATACGATGTCCCAGTCATTGCTGATGGAGGTATTCGCTATTCAGGTGATGTGGCCAAAGCCATTGCAGGCGGCGCTAGCACCGTCATGATGGGTTCTCTATTAGCGGGAACAGACGAAGCACCAGGCGAGATGATCATTTTGGAAGGACGTAAATTCAAATCCTACCGCGGAATGGGCTCTTTAGAGGCCATGGAAGATGGATCGAAAGACCGTTACTTCCAAGACGCAGAAGACGATATCAAGAAATTAGTGCCGGAAGGAATCGTAGGTCGCGTACCGTTCAAAGGTTCCGTGACGGAGATCTTGTACCAAATGGTAGGCGGATTAAAAGCCGGCATGGGCTACTGCGGAGCTTCCTCTATCGAGGCGATGCAACAAGCGAAATTCGTTAAAATCACTTCAGCGGGTGTGAAAGAAAGTCACCCACACGATGTGAGCATCTCGAAAGAAGCGCCTAACTATTCGGCAAAATAAGATTTTCGCCTATTCGCAAAAAAGCCTCGTTCATCGCGAGGCTTTTTTTATGCTTGATAATTCTGAATCGTATCCACGAAACATTGCACCTTGTCTGGATCAATGTCGGGGTAAACCCCATGACCCAAGTTCGCAATATAGCGCTGCGTGCCAAATTGATTGATCATCTTCTTGGTCTCCGCTTCCACCGTCTTGAAGTCCCCATACAAAGCACAAGGATCTAAATTTCCTTGCAATGTTTTAGTAGGCCCCACTAATCGACGGGATTCTGCGATATCCATATTCCAGTCCAAACCAATCGTCGCACAATTTAACGCCGCCATCTCCTCGCGAGCGAAGAAAGCCCCTTTGGCAAAAAGCGTCACCGGAACCTCCGTCACCGCTTCACAAATTTGCTTTAGATAA
>JBJTMW010000051.1:0-5325 GCA_046070715.1 Aquirufa sp.
CACCCATTTCGATTCTTTGGAATGTTGCACCGGTAATTCTAACAATGAGGGACATTCCCAAATCATATCTACATCTCCCTGCTTCCCAAATTCACTTAACAGATTCCAATGGATCAAATCCTTAGAACCATAAAACTGAACCGTATATTCCCATGGCTTCGCTACAGTCATCACAAACTGCTTAGAGGGCGCGTGATAAATGATATTGGGGTCTCTAAAGTCCTTTAAATTGATGTTTAAAACAGGATTTTGGGCGTATTTCGTCCAAGTTAATCCTTCATCATTTGAATAGGCCAAATGCTGCTCTTCTCTCGTGTAAGGATAATCTGCCGTATAAATCGCAATTAATAAGGGCTTGTTAGGATCACCCAGCCCTGAAACATGGTCTTTATCGTAAACCACGCAACCAGAGAAAATGAATTCTTTGCCGTTCGGAATCGCTACGGGCAATTCTTCCCAATGCAATAAATCTTTACTTTTTGCGTGGCCCCAACTCATATTCCCCCATTCATTCCCTTGCGGGTTATGTTGAAAAAAAAGATGGTAATTTCCGTTGATATAGATTAAACCATTCGGGTCATTGGTCCAATTTTTCTTTGGACTAAAATGAATGGCAGGGCGCCATTGTTCGGTAGAAATTTGAGAAAAAGAATTAAACGCGATCAGCGTTAAAATGAACAAAGTCGATTTTATTTTCATCAATTTGGAGGTAATATGCATTTTTGAAATGGGGATTAAACCAGTCCCCTAAGTTGTAATAAGTCGCTCCAGATGGAAGCGGATAAGCAATCGGATGATGACGATGGCCAAAGACAAAGGCTTCAACAGATGGCTTCAATTGAGCTATATCACTCACATAAGATAAAATGTAATCTGTTTCTGGATCAAAAGCTTGCTCGCCTTTTGTCATCGTATTTTCCTTGCGAGTCGATGACCAAAAATTAGCCAAACTAATCCCCACATTTGGGTGCAGGAATCCAAAAAGCCATTGCGCTAATCGATTCGTAAAAACTTTCTTCAAGATTTTGTATCCCATATCGCCTGGCCCCAAGCCATCGCCGTGACCGATGTGCAATTGGAATGACTTGTTAAGGGTGGTGACTTTCAAGTCCCTAGGCTCTCTATATATTTTAGCGCCTAATTCCCGCTCTAGATAATCCCACATCCACAAATCGTGATTTCCCACAAAAATATGAATCGCAATTCCTTGGTCAGCGAGGGCTGACAACTTGCCTAAAAAGCGAACAAAACCGCGCGGAACCGCCGTTTTGTATTCAAACCAAAAATCAAATAAATCGCCTAACAGAAATACGTCCTGGGCATCCGCCTGAACCTGATCTAACCAGAAAACCAACGCTTTCTCTCGCTCTCTTGAGGTCTTTTCATCCGGAAAACCCAAATGAAAATCAGAAGCGAAATACACTTTTTTTCCCGATGTCAGATTAATGTGAATCATATCAAAAAAATGGGGCGATTGTTAGGCGCCCCAATTCATTAACTATCTGTACCTGTTGATTTAGGTTTTCTTGCTCTTGGCTTAACGGCCACTTCTTTCGAAGCAGCTGCCTTTTTAGCTGCAGGCTTTTTAGCCGGAGCTTTCGCTACCGCTTCAGCCTTTTTAGCCACAGGGGCTTTCTTAGGCGCATTCTTTTTCTCCTCGGCTAAGTCACGCTCATCTTTCGCCACCTTGCGTTTTTTCTCGGTCTCACCCTTGATAAACTCTTGGTAAGAGGTTAATTGCTCAAATGGACGAGGGCCTACTAGCGCCTCTAAATCACTTTGAAATAACACCTCTTTTTGCAATAGTTGCTCCGCTAAAATCGTCAATTTATCTTGCTTCGATTTCAACAATTTCTTCGTGCGATCGTACGCTTCTTTGATAATTTTACGAACCTCCTCATCAATTTCGCGCGCCGTCGTTTCTGAATAAGGTTTATTGAATTGGTATTCGGAACCTTTGGAATCGTAATAGGAAATGTTCCCTAATTTATCATTCATACCATAAATGGTCACCATCGAATACGCTAATTTCGTAATGCGCTCTAGGTCATTTTGAGCACCAGTAGAAATTTTGCCAAAGACAATTTCCTCCGCTGCACGACCACCCAAAGTCACACACATTTCATCCATCAATTGCTCAGTTCTGTACAAGAATTGCTCTTTAGGCAAGTATTGTGCATAACCTAATGCCGCCACCCCACGAGGAACAATCGACACCTTCACTAATGGATTTGCGTGTTCTAAGAACCAGCCTGCAATCGCATGCCCCGCTTCGTGGAACGCCACAATTTTCTTCTCTTCTGGAGATATTAACTTGTTTTTCTTCTCTAAACCACCAATCACACGATCCATCGCCTCTTGGAAGTCATTCATATCTACCGCGGTCTTGGAACGACGTGCAGCGATCAAGGCTGCTTCGTTACACACATTGGCAATCTCAGCACCTGCAAAACCAGGAGTCTGAGCAGCTAATTCTTTCGGGTCTGTATCAGCCGCTAATTTCAAAGGCTTCAAGTGCACTTTGAAAATGGCCTCACGACCGATAATATCGGGTTTGTCAATGGAGATTTGGCGATCAAAACGACCTGGACGTAATAAAGCTGGATCCAATACATCTGGACGGTTAGTCGCGGCCATAATGATAATACCAGAGTCCGTTGCAAAACCATCCATCTCCACTAAAAGGGAGTTCAAGGTATTTTCACGCTCATCGTTTCCACCTGGCATCGAGCCACGTCCACGCGAACGACCTACCGCATCAATCTCATCAATAAAGATAATACAAGGGGCTTTTTCCTTCGCTTGCTTGAACAAATCACGTACACGTGCCGCTCCTACACCCACGAACATTTCCACGAAATCGGAGCCAGATAAAGAGAAGAATGGAACGCCAGCTTCTCCCGCCACTGCTTTCGCTAGCAAGGTTTTACCCGTACCTGGAGGGCCTACTAACAAAGCACCTTTGGGAATTTTACCTCCTAAATCCGTAAACTTTTTCGGGAATTTTAAAAACTCAACAATTTCTTGAATCTCTTCTTTTGCCTCATCTAAACCGGCTACATCATTAAATGTAATCTTCACTTTCGATTCGCCTTCAATCAGGGTAGCGCGCGAGCGACCTATGTTGAAAATTTGGCCACCACCGCCTGCTCCACCACCCATTCTGAAGAATAAGAAGTAGAAACTTAAGCCCATCAAAATAAAGAAACCCCAGGTACCTAACCAGTCCAAAGGACCCGTTCTCGTCTCTGGAGAAGCCATAATTTGTTCGTTGCGTGGGAATGTTTTTTGGCGATCCTCTAAGAAACGCTCAAAGCTTTCTTTCGAATTAATCTCAAATTCAAAATGAGGAACCTGAGCCGATGGAACTAATTTCTGCGTTGTATTTTTCTTAAAATACTTCGGAATGAACGAGGGCTTTAAGCTAACCTCGACAATTTTATCGTTTACAATAACTACCTTTTCTACCTCTTTCTGAATCAACATAGACTCAAATTGCTTGATCGTAATCGGCTGTAAAGTAGTTTCCTTTGAAAAGAAAAATAAACTGATAACGGCGATCACTAGACCTACGACCATCCAGCTTTGGAATCCTCCTACTGGTTTTTTAGGCATTCTCGGTTGTAAGCCAGAGCGCTTTGCATTTTTAAAATTGTTCCCTTGTTTCGCCATTTTGATTTTTATTGTTGGGCATTAAACACCTGCTTAGGTGCAAAGGTTCTATAAATCTAAAATAATATTAATCCGGGATGACCGTAAATGTAGCATCTCCCCACAATTCCTCTAACTTAAAGAAAGAACGTTTCTCTTTCAAAAATACGTGTACGATGACATCGTAATAATCCATCAAAATCCACTCGCGATTCGCTTTACCTTCTACCGCATGTACATGAATTTTACCTGACTCCCATACTTCCTTGTCCACTGAATCAGCGATTGCATCGATCTGGGTATCTGAAGTACCCGAACAGATCACAAAAAAGTCGGTAAATGCATTGTCCACCTTACGTAAATCTAGCACCGTAATTTCCTGTGCTTTTTTATCCTGCATGCCTTTAACCACCCAGCTCACTATTTCCTCAGACGCGTCGACTTGCTTCGCGGCTTTCTTAAGAGTTTTACTCATAAATGTTTTTTCTGTATTAATTTGTGTAACAAGAAACCAATAACGAATAAAAATCTAAATTTGTTCTTGTAACCCTAAAATTACAAATAATAATTGAACAATTACCACGCCCCTACCCGCTTCGTCGGCAAAAACAGTAAATATCTAGACATTTGTCCATCGACGAATTCGCTGGCCTTCTCAGAGGCTTTAAACGAAGATTTACCGGAGGGATTTGCTTGGATTGCCGGACATCAAACCGCAGGTAGAGGCCAAAGAGGGAACACCTGGAATGCCGAGCCTAATCAAAACCTAACCTTCTCCCTTTTATTACGTCCACCCCACCGCTTACTAGATAAGCAGTTTTACTTGAGCAAAGCCATTGCGAATGGGATTTTGGCTGGACTAGAAGCGTGGTCTCGGGCCACCCAAGGCGAGAATTTTAATTTCGAAATCAAATGGCCTAACGACATCTACCTGGATGGGGTCAAAATGGGAGGCATTTTAATTGAAAACAATTTCCAAGCTGGTCAATGGAGTTTCTCTATTATTGGGATTGGACTCAACATCAATCAAAAACAATTTGAAAATATCCGAGGCACTTCCCTTCGCTCCTACCTCCAGCTCAATCAAGAGATCGAGCTAACTGAAATCTACGCCTACCTTTCGCAAGGCATCGAGGAATCTTACAAATTGTTCACAAACGAGGCCTTTTCTACCATCGACGAAATCTACCACGAACGTTTATTCAGACGCGCACAATGGGCGCTTTACGAGGCAGCAAATGAACAATTTGAAGGCAAAATCATCCGAGTAAACGAACAAGGTTTATTAGAAATTGAAAAAGAATTCACGGTAGAATCCTATGATTTAAAGGAAATAAGTTTTATTTTTCCTGCCTAATATACCTCTAAACGCGATTCATGATTACGCATTACCAAAGCAATTTGGAGAACTTTCTTCATTGGGCAAAGCATCAACCAAACCGACTTTATTTACGACAACCTATTGGTGACCAATATATTGACTACAGCTATTCCGCTGCAGCATCTGAGGTAAAACGAATCGCCCAATTCATTCAAAATAACCTAAAAGAAGGACAGAAAAATGTGGGAATTCTCTCCAAAAATTCGGCCCATTGGATGATGGCAGACTTAGCCATTGCCGCTGCAGGAGGAATTTCTGTACCCTTTTATGCCACATTAACGAAGGATCAATTA
>JBJTMW010000052.1:0-11952 GCA_046070715.1 Aquirufa sp.
GCGGAAACGAGTAAAGAATTTTTAAAATCTACAATTCAGTATCCTTTTTCTTAAATTGCAGCCTAATCTAGAATCAAATGGCGAGTAAAAAGGATCCTGCAATTGGGTTTATCTTCATCACATTATTAATCGACGTTCTTGGAATCGGTTTAATTATTCCCGTTTTACCCACCCTCATCAAGGGTTTTGTAGGCGGAGATATATCCGTAGCCTCCCAATACGCTGGCTGGTTAATGGCTTCCTATGCCATTATGCAGTTCTTATTTTCTCCTGTTTTGGGTGGATTATCGGACCAGGTGGGTCGCCGCCCCGTCATTTTGGCGTCCTTGTTTGGCTTTACGATTGATTATTTAGTACTAGCTTTTGCCCCTAATATAACCTGGTTATTCATTGGGCGGATTATGTCAGGCATTACGGGAGCTAGTTTTACGACGGCGCAGGCCTATATTGCAGACGTTTCAAAGCCAGAAGATCGGGCGAAAAACTTTGGTGTAGTTGGTGCCGCTTTTGGTGTCGGATTCATCATTGGACCTGCGATAGGTGGGATGCTAGCCTCTTACGGTGACCGAATTCCGTTCTTTGCTGCGGCTGGTTTAACCTTAATTAATGGAATTTATGGCTATTTTGTGTTGCCAGAATCGTTAGCCAAATCGAATCGCCGTCCCTTTGATATTAGTCGTGCGAATCCTTTAGGATCCTTGAAAAACTTAACGAAATACCCGGTAATCGCCGGTTTAGTGGGTGGTTTTTTCTGTCTGCAATTAGCTGGTCAGGTGCACCCAAGTACTTGGTCGTATTTTACGATGAAAGTTTTTGGCTGGACGCCGGATCAAGTGGGTTATTCCTTGGCTTTTGTAGGATTGATCGTGGCCATTGTTCAGGGAGGTTTGGCCCGTATTATTATGCCAAAACTGGGTGAAATACGTGCAATCTCCTATGGTTTGCTGCTGTATGGAATTGGTTTCTTTATGTTCGCTTATGCCACTAAGTCTTGGATGATGTATGCCTTTATGATTCCTTTCGGATTAGGTGGAATTGCGGGGCCAGCACTTCAAAGTCTGATTACGCAACAAGTAGGTCCTAATGAGCAGGGGGAATTACAGGGTGGTTTAACGAGTTTGCAGTCGATTACGACGATTTTTGGCCCACTTTTGGCCTCTAATTTATTTGCCTATTTCGCTTCTGAAAGAGCTCCTATTTTATTCCCGGGAGCTGCCTTTTTTATGGCTGCCATTTTAGTTCTGGTAGGTTGGTTTATCGTCATGCGTTCCATCCCTAAGAAACACGCTTAAAAAAGGATGAACGGCAATTAAGTTCAGACCTTTTACCTTATCTTTCGAAAATAAACCCCTATAAAATGAAAACAATGATCAAATCCATCTGCCTAGTGGCAGGAATGTTAGTGGCTTCGGTAGCTTCTGCACAATCGACAGAAGAAATCTTAGCGAAGCACGAGGCTGCCATGGGCGGCGCTGACAAATGGGCTGCTGTAAAGACGGCAGTCGTGAAGAATAAATTCAGTGTTCAAGGAATGGACATTGAGAGCAAAACTTCTCTAGTGATAGGTAAATCCTTTCGTACAGAGGTGGAAGTGATGGGAAATAAAATCATTACGGTCATTGATGGGTCGAAAGGTTGGATGAATCGCCCAGCGATGATGGGAGGAACAGGAGAACCGGAAGATATGCCAGCGGAGCAGGTTAAAATGGCAGGTTCTCAATTAAGCCTGGGATCTATTTTGACGAATGCGAAAAAAGACGGCTTCAAGATTGAATTGGTTTCTAAGGAGAAATTAGACGGAGCAGATGTCTATCTTTTGACGGTAACGAAGCCATCAGGCGAAGATAGCAAGGTATATGTTTCTACGGCTACGAATTTTGTAGTGAAGACGCAGGCTAAAGTGCAAGTAAATGGACAAGAGGTTGAATCTGAAGTGAGCTTCTCTAACTATAAAATGGTTAATGGCTTAGCTTTCCCTCATACGGTAGAGACACCTAGCCCGATGGGTGGTGGTACGATGACTGTAGAAACGGTTTCAGTGGAGATTAATCCTACGATTGATCCGGTTATCTTTGCGAAACCAAGCAAATAAAGAGCGATTTTCGCGGCATTTAAAAAGGGCTTCAGTAGTGAAGCCCTTTTTTTAGGGTAAAAATTGTTGAATGTGATTTCGAGCACTTCGAATCGCTTTGTCGATATCCTCCTCTGAACCTTCATAGGCCTTATCTTCCACTTCAATCACGATCGGACCTCGGTAACGTACGTCGTTCAAGGCAGAAATGAATTTCCCCCATTGAATATCGCCTAAACCCGGTATTTTAGGGGAGTGGTATTCGAGTGGATTCGCTAGAATTCCTACGCGATTTAACTTCTCCGGATACACTTTGACATCTTTTAAATGCACGTGGTGAATCCGATCCGCATAGTGGTAGATGGGGTAGGTGTAGTCCATCATTTGGAAAACCATATGGGACGGATCATAATTTAGGCCAAAATTCGGCGACGGAATAATCGTAAATAATTCATCCCAAATTTTGGGTGTTGTCATCAAATTTTTTCCCCCAGGCCACTCATCATCTGTGAAAAACATGGGGCAGTTCTCGATCCCTATTTTGATGTGTAAAGAATCAGCCAAAGCAATAATTTCTGGCCAAACCTCCGCAAAGCGACTGATATTATAGGCCACATTCTGCGTATAATCACGCCCCACGAACGTATTCACTCGGGAAATGCCTAAAACAGCGGCGGCTTTGATGATTTTTTTGATATGCTCGCGGTAAAACATAGCTTGTGTTTCATCTGGATCCAATGGATTCGGATAATAACCCAAAGCAGAAATTTTGACCGGATGTAACGCTAATTTCGCTTTCAAGGCTAACAGATCCTCCGTGGACAGTTGGTCTACCGAAATATGGGAAACACCCGCATACCTGCGCGCATCAGCAGAGGAAGAGGGCCAACACATCACTTCCACGCACGCAAATTGTTCCTGCAGAGCGTAGTCTAACACCTCAAATAGGCTTTTGGTAGGAAGAATGGCAGAGACAAATCCGAGATCTAACATCTTATTTCTTTTTTTCTAGACCATAAAACAGGGCAAATGATCCGGAGGCGATCCAAAGACCTACCGCTTCACGCGCTAACTCTTGGTTGTGCGTCTTCATACTCAAGCCATCCGTCAAAAATCCTTCCCAAGCCGTCATTTCGACCCATAATTGTAATCCAGCAAAAACAGAAAGGCAAAACAAGACTACCAAAAGTTCCGGATTCGTTTTTCCTCGCATCGCTTGTAAGGAGGTGAAAACAGCCGTCGCGTAAACGGGAACCCATAAAATGGGATCAGGATCATTGAATTGCCAATAGGTAAAAAGTAAAAATACAAGGCCAAAAAAGCCTCCCAGGATAAATTGTACGTTTCTCATTTTAGTTACATAGGTTTTTTACGGCTTCAGCTGCGCCCGGATATCCCAGCTTTTGTGCTTGTTGGAAAGCCAGGCAGGCTTTGTCGTTTTGTTTCATTTTGATATAACTTAGGCCTAACGCATAATAGGCTTTTCCAAAATTAGGATCTATCTGAGCTGCCTTCGCAAAATCAGCGATGGCGCCAGCAAAATCTTCTTCTTGGAATAGAATATTACCTCGGTTGTAATAGGCGTTGATGTCTTTAGGGGACAAGGAAATCGCTTTACTGAAATCAATTTTTGCTTTCGCTGGTTGTGCTAGGGCTGCCTGAATGATGCCTCTTTGGAGATATCCTGCACTCGAATCAGGCTGGGATGCGATCGCTTTGTCAGTCGGTGCTAGGGACTTATCCCAAACCCCCTGTTCCATCAAAACTGCCCCTAAATTCAATTGGGCCGTATAAAGTGACGGTTTTAAGTCAATGGCCTTGCGGTAAGCTGCTTCCGCCTCTGGGTAATTTTTTTCTTGAAATAAAATAACCCCTTCTAGGTTATAGGCTTCTGCTAAACCGGGGTTCTTTTCAATCGCTTTCTGCAGTGCTTCTTTCGCCGAAACCGTTTCTCCTTTCTTTAGACGAGCTTTCGCCTCGTCTAACCAAGCCTCTCCCGAAGTAGAACAAGCCCAGGCAAAGCAAAGGCTACCGTATAGAATCCATTTTTTCATCTTTTAAAGTTAAGGGGCTATTCCAAAAAAACGATAATAATTTTGAAAAAAGCTGCTTTTGTGCCATCTTTGTGACGGCAAATTACCAGCTCCCGCTGAATCCCCCAGGTCTTGATCGAAGCAAGGGTAGGTCGGTCGTAGCGGTGAATTTGCCATTTTTTTGTTATAAAAATCTGACCTATGAAATTTTTTATCGATACAGCGAACTTAGCGCAAATTAAAGAAGCACAAGATTTAGGTGTTTTGGACGGTGTTACGACGAACCCTTCCTTAATGGCTAAAGAAGGAATCACCGGAAAAGACAACGTTTTACGTCATTACAAAGCGATTTGTGATATCGTAGATGGAGATGTTTCTGCCGAAGTAATCGCCACAGATTACGAAGGTATGATTCGCGAGGGCGAAGAATTAGCGGAGCTGGACGATAAAATCGTAGTAAAGATTCCCATGATCAAGGACGGTATCAAGGCCTTGAAATATTTTTCTGAAAGAGGGATTAAGACTAATTGCACACTCGTATTCTCTGCTGGTCAAGCTTTATTAGCGGCCAAAGCAGGTGCAACCTATGTTTCCCCTTTCATCGGACGTTTAGATGATATCTCTTTCGATGGTATTGAATTGATCGAGCAAATTCGGTTGATCTACGATAACTACGAATTCGATACGCAAATCTTAGCGGCCTCTGTTCGTCACCCTATGCACATTATTAAGTGTGCTGAAGCTGCGGCTGATGTGATGACAGGTCCTTTATCTGCCATGCTTGCTTTATTAAAGCACCCATTAACGGATACTGGTTTAGCGCAATTCTTAGCGGATCACGCAAAAGCAAATTCTTAATTAACCTAGGCGATTTTTATGTCTGTTTTATCTTTTGAACAAGTAAGTATTTCACAAGACGGTGTTAACACACTAGAAGACATTAATTTAACGATTAATGAGGGAGATTTTTATTATTTGATAGGTAAGACAGGAAGTGGAAAGAGTACCTTTTTCCGCAGCATCATTGCGGAAATTGGTCTTCAATCAGGTACAGCTTCAGTGGCTGGGTATTCTTTAAACACGATTAAGCGCTCAGATGTGCCTTTTCTGAGACGCAAATTAGGATTCGTTTTCCAAGATTTTCAATTGTTAACGGATCGCAATGTGGAGAAGAATTTGTCCTTTGTTTTAGAGGCGACAGGTCACACGAATAAAGATGAAATTCGATTTAAAATCGAGGAAGTTTTAGCTCGAGTAGGAATGAGTTCAGCCATTTCTAAGCGCATCCACCGTCTCTCTGGTGGTGAACAACAACGCATTTGCATCGCGCGTGCGATTCTGAATAATCCTGTTTTATTGCTTGCGGATGAGCCTACCGGTCATTTAGATCCGGAGGTTTCTTTGGAAATTATGCAATTATTCAAGGAGCTGAATCAAAGTGGAATGGCCATCATTATGGCGAGTCACGACTACAATACGATGGCAAAAGTTCCAGGCCAAATCCTCAAATGCGAAGGAGGTAAAATCTTTCCTGTAGCCAGTTTATAATCCTATTTTCCCGTATAGTAGATCACCGGAATAATACATTCCTCGAGTGAAATGCCGCCATGTTGGAAGGTGTTCCTATAGTGGTTCACATATTGATTGTAATTATTAGGGTATGCAAAGAGGTTATCTTCTTTCGCAAAAACATAGGTGGTCGAAACGTTCGGTTTAGGCAAGAAAATATTCTCCGGCTTGCGGCAAACCATCATTTTATTCGCATTATCCCAATTTAAATTTTTCCCCTGTTTGTAGCGTAAATTCGTATTTGTACTGCGATCCCCTACGATTTTTATCGGGTTCTGCACACGAATCATACCGTGATCGGTGGTGATAATAACGCGGCCCTTCTTCTCTGCGATCTTCTTTAATAAATCAAATAGGGGTGAATGCTGAAACCAGCTGGCCGTTAAACTGCGGTACGCTGACTCATCCGGCGCTAATTCCTTGATCATTGCCATGTCCGTGCGGGCATGCGAAAGCATATCCACAAAATTATAGACGATGACGTTTAAATCATTCGTGGCTAATTTGTTGAAATTGTCTACTAATTGTTTTCCTTGGTATTGGTGAATAATCTTGTGATAGGAGCTTTTTGCGTTGATTTTCAGGCGCTTTAATTGCTCTTGCAAGTAAAATTCTTCGTGTTTATTGAATCCTTCTTCATCTTCCGAATCCCCTACATCATATACCCATTTATCCGGATAGTTTTTCGCAATTTCAGACGGCATCATCCCGGCAAAAATGGAATTTCGGGCGTAAGCCGTGGTCGTAGGAAGGATGGAATAATAGTTGTTTTCAGACTCTAATTGAAAGTATTCTTGAATGTATTTATCCAAGGTTTTCCATTGATCAAAACGCAAGTTGTCAATTAAGATGAAATAGAGGGGACTCTTATCGTTGATCTTCGGAAAAACGTGTTTGCGCAGCATTAAATGCGACAAAACAGGAGTTTCTGCGCTTGGCTTTTGCAGCCAATCCTCGTAATTTTTTTCTATGAATTTGCTGAAATGGGCATTTGCCTCATTTTTTTGATTATTTAACACCTCAGCCATCGATTTATTCTCGGTAGTGTCGATTTCGAGTTCCCAATAGACGAGTTTCTCGTAGATATCTGACCACTCTTTGGCATTTAAATGATCCTGATACTGCATCGATAAAGCTAGAAACTCCTGCTGGTAGGTAATATTCGTTTTCTCTTCTTCGAGCCGTTTCTTGTCGAAAATACGTTTCACAGACAGCAGTAATTGGTTAGGATTCAGTGGCTTGATTAGGTAATCAGCAATCTTAGAGCCGATAGCGTCTTCCATTAATTCCTCTTCCTCTGATTTCGTGATCATGATGACCGGAAGATTAGGCCGAAACTTTTTGATTTGCAACAAAACCTCTAATCCAGACATTCCTGGCATATTTTCGTCCAGAAACAAGATATCGAACTTCTGTGTTTCGACTAATTCCAAAGCGTCAGCGCCTGAATTAACCGTAAATACTTCATATCCTTTGCTCTCTAAAAACAGGATATAGGGCTTCAATAAATCAATTTCATCGTCTGCCCAAAGTATTTTATACGTCATCGCTCTTTTATTTACCTTTAAAGCCTAAAATTAGCTATTTTTACATCGACATCCACGTTAATCTATGTTAATAGATCCTCCAGTTCATTTAACGGAATCAGCCGTCGAAAACTTGCGTTTAATTACGTTTCCGGAGCCTTTTCTTCGGGTCGGAATGCGGGGTGGTACCTGTGGAGGGACCTTTGTTCTGGGATTTGATGCTAAGACAGAAAATGATGAGGAGTATTTGATTGAAAATATACCCGTTATTATTGATCGAAGAGAATTATTATTTGTCCTAGGCACAGAAATTTCCTATGAGCACCAAGGCAACGGCTTTTACCTTCACAAACCCCCTAAAGTATGAAATTTGCAGCCATCGATATCGGTTCTAATGCCGCACGCCTTCAAATATCCAGTGTGTTGGAAAACGATGGAGTCATCAGTTTTAAGCGGATTGAATATGTTCGTTTCGCCCTACGTTTAGGTCACGACGTATTTAGTGATGGTTCAATTTCACCAGAATCTGAGGTGCGTATTTTTAAATTGATGCATGCCTACAAATTGTTAATGGACCTGCACGAAGTGAAGGATTACGCGATTTGTGCTACTTCGGCGATGCGTGAGGCTTCGAATTCAGCGGAGATTATCACGCGAATACACAAGATTTTGGACATGAAAATCCAATTAATTGACGGAAGCCGAGAAGCTGAACTAATTAATGACGTGGTAGTTCAATCCTTGCATCCGAAGAAAAATTACCTGCACATCGATGTGGGCGGGGGAAGTACGGAATTGAATATTTACCGTCACCGGGAGAAATTAGCCTCGAAATCCTTTAAAATTGGTTCCGTACGTTTGTTAGAAGGAACAGAAAAAGAGGGCGATTGGGAAAAAATGAAGCATTGGATTTCGCAGCAAAAAAGTTTGATATCAGGGGATATTGAGGCGATCGGGACAGGGGGAAACATTGCGAAATTGTTTAATTTGTCGAAACCTGCGGCAGAAGAAAAGTCGATGACTTTTGATGCTTTGTTCGAGATGGCAGCTTACGTAGGCTCGTTTTCTTTTGAGGAACGGGTGAATAAATTACGCTTAAATACAGACCGGGCGGATGTGATTGTTCCGGCGGCTTCTATTTATTTGACGGCGATGGAATTAGGGGGGTGTAAGACAATCTTAGTGCCTGATTTAGGTTTGAAAGATGGCATTATTCAAATGCTGTACGATCGGTATTTAAACCGAAAGAAGTAATTATTTTTCGATGCGGTAAACGAGACCCATGGAAAGGATTTGGGAGAATTGCCAATCAGGATCTTGGTCATAATCCCGGAACAGCACCATTTGCAGATTAGTGCTCACATACTTGTTCACCTTCATGGTTACATTGGCATCAAATCGGTGTACAATACTATTCGAGAGGCTTAGTCTGAAATAGTCGATCAGGGCGGAATAACGCGCTTTTACATTGATGTTTTCCCAGACATCTTTGTCCACGTTCATTAGGTATTGAAATACAAACTGATTTCTGATATTATCACCTGGTTTCTCTAAACCATATAAGCCGGCCCTGGAGATGGCAGGATCGAAGACAAAGGTTTGGCGTAAAGACCCAATACCGATTCGGGTGTAAAAGGATTTATCAGGATGGAATTCTAGACCCATCGAAGAAGTCAAATAGGCCGGAGCAAAGAGACTCGAAATCAAGGAGTCTACCGGAACGCCTGCTTTATTTTTCTTGCCATAATCATATCCGTTAAAGAATTGAGTCTGGAAGTTAGTCGAGCCATAAAAGTCCCATTTCGGGCTAATGCGGTAACCCGCTTTAAATTCGTACGCGATGCGGTCGATGTTTTTGCGGAGACTTTGAGTGCGGTTTTGGAGAAATCCCACTTGTAAATTTAGATCAGAATTCAGGCGCCAGGATTCATTCGAAACGTTCGCGCTGTGATTCAAATACCAACCAATCGCCAAGGTATTCGTCCCTCCACCTTTCCAATTATCACTGAAGCTGGATTGATTTAGATTGATGCCAGACGTCATCACTTGCTTCCATTTATTCGCCGTCGAGTCAGCCTTAGATTCCGCGAATACGGGCCTTGCAGCAGTTAAAAACAACAATATGAACAGCAAATTAAACTTCATTTGACAAAGGTACAAAAAACCTGAATGTTTGATCTAATTTCCTATGGATAAACGGATCTGTCCTGAGAAGGCCTCTTGTGGCGCTAATTCAATCAGCCCATCTCCGGTGTTAAACGCATCCGTATTTGCGGTCATGGGCTCAATTGCCACGGAGGTGTAGCCTTCCGGTTGAAAAACTACGAGGAAGGGAAATTGGACGGAAGATTGCGTTAAAAAGAGGGAGTGCTGGTGTTTGTGATCAATGAATTCAGTGATATGCTTTTCCAAAGGCTCTAATCGAAAGACGTGGTCCACTTTTTCCTGACTGAAAATAAACTCGGTCTGGCCCAGCAGATTTTCCTCCTTCAAAGGAATCATTTGAGAGTCAGAAATAAAACGGCTGATGGGGTGAAATTTGATCGATAGATCCCCCACATGAGTGTCTGGAAAGCTAAAATAGGGATGCCAGCCGCAGGCGAAAGGCATGGAAGTTGTTCCCGTGTTTTGGGCTTCGAAAGTTATTTCTAAAGCCCCCTCATCCGTTAACGTGTAGTTATATCGGAATGTAAATGGAAAGGGGTAATTAGGTTCTTCGCCTTTATAAGTGTGTTCTAAGGTGACAGACGAGTCAGATTGTTGCACAAGTGTAAACGATTTTCTGGCTAATAAGCCGTGGATGGCGTTTCCTAAAGTAGGTTCATTGATGGGTAATTGGTAATTTTTGCCTTTAAAGGAGTAGTTCCCGTTTCGCACACGATTCACCCAGGGGGTTAATAAGGCACTAGGGTGATAGGGGTTGCTCGCTAAGGGATGCGCGGAGCCTCCTGGTAAGTCAATGAGTGAAATTCCGGACAAGTGTAATTCGATTAAGCTCGCTCCCGTTTGGGTGTCAATTCGGAGGGAATCGCCTGTATGTGCGTTTTTTAATTCCATAACGTTTTTTCTTCAATGCCCATTCCATAGAGGGCAAAATCATATTTGACAGGATCAGTAGGATCCAGTTCTCGAAGTGTTTCACTCAGGGCCAAAGCCGTTTTCCAATTTGCCTTCTCCTCCTTCATTAGTCCCAGTTGTGCGGCTGTACGCATCGCGTGCACATCCAGTGGACAAACTAATTGTGCCGGTTTGATGGTGTTCCAAAGCCCAAAATCAACTCCTGCTTCATCTTTTCTGACCATCCAGCGCAAAAACATTGAAATGCGTTTACAGGCCGAATTTTTCTGTGGAGAGGCAATGTGTTTCTTTGTTCGCTCAGGCGCCCATTCGGATTGAAAGAAGTAATCGTAAAAGCCATTCAGGCCCTTTTCTACGCTTACATCTTCCGCTTTCAAACCTTTGTTGAACGCGCTTTCGAGGGAATTATTGTTTTGGTAATGCCTTTGGAAAAAATCAATAAAATAAAGGGTGTCTGGGTATTGAAAAGTACGGTGCTTGAAATGCTCAAAGCGTTTTAAATCACTCGCTTGATGCCCTAAAATAAACTCATAGGGCGAGCCATCCATTAAATCGATGAGTGTTTGGGCATTTTGAAGGATGGTTTTTCGCTGGCCCCAGGCTAAAATCGCCACCCAAAAACCCATAATTTCTTTGTCTTGCAAGCGACTGAAGCGATGCGGAATTTGAATGGGATCGTGTTCGATGAAGCGCGGATGATTGAAAAAAGCGAATTTCTCATCTAAGATGGCCGCTATTTTTTCAGAAATCATTTTCGGCTAAATAAAGCAACAAGACGTGAGGGAAGGGAGAATATCCAAACCAATACCGTTACTGCTACCGAAAACGCCGCAATAAAGGGGTAAGAAAGAATAAAGAAAATTTCAAAAATGACGTGACCTGCGGTAATGGGCCTCTTTCTCTTGTTCATATTACTGTAATAAATAAGAGATTTCAGCTCTGACGCGCTTATCAACGGCATTTAATTTCTCAAAAGCTTTCGGAGAGAGTTTGATGATCACTTTACTATCCCCATTAGGTAAACGTCCGATCACCTTCACCCAAATACTTTGGTTATTGGTCAGATTCTTAACTAAAACCAAGGTTCCGATAGGGGCCGTGCGGTGCAAGGCTAAGAATTTTCCAGAATTATCTGGTACATCAATTAGTTCCGCGATACCTGTTTCAATCTTCTTTTTAATGTCTTCCGGGCCTTTTTCTTTTGCGGCAGCGACAACGGTTTCAGTAGGGGCTGGCGCTGCAACTGCAGGCGCTGACGCTTTAGACGGCAATAAATTGCTTTTATCTACAGCAATAGAGGAAGTCGATCCAGCGGGATCTGAAACGATCAAGCGTTGTCCTTCTTGCAAGCGATCAGAAGTTAAATTATTCCATTTGCGTAATTCTGCCATTGTCACTTTGTGCATGTTCGCTACTGAAAGTAAACCCTGCTTGGGGGCTACAATATGAATTTCTGGCTCTTTAGGTGATTCGGTTACTTTTTCTGCTACTTTTTCTTCGATTACTTTAGGGACAGGATTGCTTTCCTCTAGATAATGCAAAGGGATGTAAATGATTTCACCTGTCTTAACTGGAATTTGGATTTCCGTATTTGCGGATTTGAATTCGCTTAAGGATAAATTATAACGCTTTAGAATTGAAAATAAGGATTGTTTAGGACCTACTTTGAATAATA
>JBJTMW010000053.1:0-3580 GCA_046070715.1 Aquirufa sp.
CTCCATCATCCAAACTTCCATCAAAGAAGAATTGAG
The DNA here is from genome assembly GCA_046070715.1 of Aquirufa sp. Lineage (GTDB taxonomy): Bacteria > Bacteroidota > Bacteroidia > Cytophagales > Spirosomataceae > Aquirufa. The sequence continues at coordinate 37 of JBJTMW010000053.1, forward strand.
CAAAGACTTAGGTAAATATGGTCGCTTAGACGCTGGTGCAGAATTATCTGCTTTTACGAACGATGCAGGCAGTTTCTTGCCTAACTCGGCCTCTTCTAAGGTAGATAAGTTTGCGATGTCCACGGAACATACGCGGGAGATGGCGGCTTATCTAGGTCATAGTTTGCCGCTAGGCAAAAAGTTGAGTTTAGATTATGGTCTTCGCTATGCATCTTATCAATTACTTGGTCCGGGTGATTTCTACCAATACAAAGTAGGCACTCCTCGCGAAATCAATACCATCACGGATACCTTGCATGCCACTTCGAATCAGGTCGTGGCGAGCTATGGTGGATTCGAACCACGCATGTCACTAGCCATCAAATTAGACACGAGCTTCTCGATCAAAATTGGTTTCAACCGCATGCAGCAGTTCCGCCACTTATTATCGAATACGATGGCCGTTTCGCCGTCTGATATTTGGAAAAATTCGAATCAACAAATTCCACCCCAAATCGCAGATCAATATTCTATCGGTTTCTTCAAGAACTTCACAAACGCCTCGAACGCCGTTTTCGAAACATCAGCCGAATTCTATTACAAGAACTTAAACAACGTCGTGGATTATTTGGACGGTGCTCAACTGTATTTGAATCCGACGGTAGAAACGCAATTGTTAGTGGGGAAAGGCTTAGCTTATGGGGGAGAATTCTTCTTGAAAAAATCCCGTGGCAAACGTTTGACGGGTTGGGTATCCTATACCTATGCCCGCACCTTTAGAATCATTGAGGCGAACGAGAATCAGAAAGAAGCGAACTTTGGGATACAATTCCCGGCGAACTTTGATACGCCACACACCTTTAAATTTGTGTTGAATAATCGCTGGACAAACCGGATCTCCTTCAATGCGAACTTCACCTATACGACTGGACGCCCGATCACGTATCCCAATGGCCGGTATAAGATTTATTCGTTTAACGATCTGTACGATTATGCCGTGGCGACGGGGATTTTCCCGCGACCAGGTTTAGACCAAACTTCTTACACCTATAACGGTACGAAGTACACGTATTTGACCTCGAAAGAAATCAAAGAATTACTCGACGGTTATTCTACCGCCTCGTTCACCCTGCGAAACGCGGAACGCATTCCAGATTACATCCGATTAGATGTGGGGATCACGATTGATCCAAAACCCGGCAAGCGCTGGCAGGGAAGCTGGAACTTCTCGATCTACAACTTATTAGGTCGCCAAAACGCCTACTCCGTCTATTTCCGTTCTTCGACCGGCGAAATCAACCAAGCGAAAACCTACCAGTTGTCGGTTTTGGGCGCTGCGATTCCATCCATCACTTATAACTTCAAATTCTAATGAGACACGTAATTCTATTTTTTTGTGCCTTGTTTCTTTTGAGTTCTTGCGAGACGGAGATCGAGGATTTTCAAACCCAAAATGTTAGTTCAGCTATCGTGGTCTACGGCGAAATTTCGAATGTAGACGGCCCCTATAACGTGCGCTTGAATTATGTGAGTGCGTATTCTCCTTACGATGCGACGCAGTTTTCGGGTCAGCCCATCACTGATGCGAATGTGCGTCTGGTGGATGGCAACGGTAAAGAAACGGCCTATTACGAGAAGAGCAAAGGCTATTATTTGAGTCCGGCAGGATTTAAGGGAGTGGTTGGCGAAAAATACAAGCTGCGTATTAAGCTGCTCGATGGAAAAACAATCGAATCGAATTTCCAAACCATCAACGCCGCCCCTGAACTCGCTGAATTTTCGTATGCTTTTAAGAACGCCACGAAAGTAGAAGATATGCGCTTCCCGCTCACGGCGAGCATCAAGGATCCCAAAGCCACAGAAGATTTTTATTTCGTGAAGCGCCAAGACTTCCGCCAGTTTTTATTAACCTGTCCTAATCCACCGCCACCACCGGCGCCCGTGCCTCCATGTAATTGCAAATGCTGGCAAGCTCCGCAGAATACGCAACCTTATTTATTGGATGACTTCTTGCTGAGTGGTAAGAATTTAACCCTCGAGCTAGGTCAACTGCCCTATGAAGATGTTACGGATTGGGTGGTGCAATTGGATGTGTATTCAATCTCCAAAGAAACGCACACCTATTGGAAGCGTTTAGAGGATCAACGCAAGTTGAGTGGAGGGATTTTTGATAAGGTACCCGCGCAAGTAATAGGTAACTTGAAATGCACGAGCGATCCGTCACAAGAAGTTTTGGGCTATTTTATGGTAGGCGGTTTAACGCAAAAGCGCTTACAAGTTGATCGCTTTAATGGCATCCCCACAGACGCTTATCAGAAATTATTGTTCTATGTAGACTTCAATAATGTGCGCTATAAAGACATTCCACTTTGGAATTGCAAAGACGCCGCTTTCATCAAATATAACCTCGGATATTCCTTGCCTCCATTATAAATATAGTATGCTTGCATAATAGTTTTTTTCTCTGCAAATTTGTTGCAACCTAAACGTTATAACCATGGCAAGAGAATACGACCGTCGCAACCTAGACTTTATTTTAAAAGAGGTTTTTGATACTGCTTCCCTGTGTAATTATCCTCGTTACGCGGATTATACTCCCGATATGTTTGATATGGTATTGGATTCTGCTGATGCCATTGCCGAAAAATATTTACGCCCCATCTATGTAGATTCAGATCGCAAAGCGGCTGAATTAGTCGATGGCGTTGTGCACGTTCACCCCGGAATAGAACCTTATATGAAAGAGATGGGGGAGTCTGGAATGATCGGTTGTACCTTTGATTTAGAACACGGAGGTCAGCAAGTTCCCTCCATGATCGGTGGAGCACACGAGTTCATTCGTGGTGCGGCTCACAATTCAGCGGTAATGTTCACGGGTTTGTCTCACGGCGCGGCCCATTTGATTGCTTCTTTTGGTTCCAAAGAATTAGCGGATACCTACGTTCCTAACATGCTTGCCGGTAAATGGGCTGGCACGATGTGTTTAACCGAGCCTCAGGCAGGAAGTTCCTTGAATGATGCATCGACATCTGCGAAGGATTTAGGCAACGGAACGTATGCCATCAAAGGACAAAAAATATTCATTTCAGGAGGGGATAATCACTTCTCAGAAAATATCATTCACTTGGTTTTAGCTCGTTTAGAGGGCGCTCCGGCCGGTACGAAAGGGATTTCGCTTTTCGTTGTGCCTAAGAAGCGCATTGAAAATGGCACATTGGTGAACAACGAAGTTATCTCTTTAGGCGTCTATCATAAGATGGGCCAAAAAGCCACACCGGCACTTCACCTCTCTTTTGGAGACAAAGGAAACTCGATTGGTTACCTCGTAGGCGAACCGAATAAAGGTTTGTCTTATATGTTCCAAATGATGAACGAAGCCCGCTTAGGTGTGGGAATGGGCGGAGCCTACATTGCTTCCGCAGCTTACCATGCTTCGAAGCAATATGCAGAGGAGCGCGCACAGGGTCGTTTATTAACGAACAAAGATCCAAATACGCCTCCTACCTTAATTAAAAACCACCCGGATGTACAGCGTATGTTGTATTTCCAAAAAGCCATTGTCGAA
>JBJTMW010000054.1:0-4290 GCA_046070715.1 Aquirufa sp.
TCCAGCTGCGAAATGCTCATCGCGACGCACTGCGAAGATGAGCCCACGGTGCGCGCACGCACGGAACTTTTCAAAGAAAAATACCCAGAAGACGCGCCGGCCTACATCCATCCCTTAGTGCGAAACGAGGAAGCGTGCTACCTTTCGTCGTCTATGGCGGTGGATTTGGCGAAGAAAAACAATACGCGCTTGCACATTTTACACATCTCGACGGAGGAAGAATTAGCCTTGTTCGAGACCGGTAAAGCGGTGAAAGACAAGCAGATTACAGCGGAAGTTTGTGTGCACCATTTATGGTTCGATGCGGCCCAATACGATACACTGAGCAATCAAATTAAATGCAATCCGGCCATCAAAGATGCGCGCCACAAAACAGCTTTGCGGAAGGCCCTTTTGTCTGGGGAATTGGACATTATCGCAACGGATCATGCGCCACATACGTGGGAGGAGAAGTCGCAGAGTTTTTGGAAGGCGCCATCTGGCTTGCCTTTAGTGCAGCATCCCTTATTGTTAATGATTGATTTAGCCAAAGAAGGTCACATCAGCCTCGAGCTCATCGCGGAGAAAACGGCGCATGCGGTGGCGGATTGTTTCCAAATCGAAGAGCGAGGCTATATTCGCGAAGGATATTGGGCGGATTTAGCGATCGTAGATTTGAACAAACCTTTGACGGTTTCCAAAGAAAACATTTTGTATCAATGTGGCTGGTCTCCATTAGAGGGGCACACCTTGTCTGCTTCGATAGAGCATACCTTTGTTTCAGGACATTTAGCCTATTCGCAGGGATCTTTCGACGAAAGTAAAACAGGCAAACGCTTATTATTTAACCGCTAAGATGGCTGCGCTCCTCCCCTTTTATGCGCCTTTCGGGCTCGAAGCTGGCTTAGATGAGGCAGGGAGAGGATGTTTAGCGGGGCCAGTCGTGGCGGCAGCGGTGATTTTACCACGGGATTTTCACCATCCATTCTTGACGGATTCGAAGCAGATGACCTTGCGCCAGCGCAATGAATTAAAGCGAATGGTGCGGGAATATGCGATTGATTATGCAATCGCGGAAGTGGATGCGGCAAAAATTGATGAAATCAACATTTTAAAGGCGAGTATTTTAGCGATGCACCTGGCAGTGGATCAATTAACTCATCGTCCGGAGCATTTATTGGTCGACGGAAATCGCTTTTACAGCTACCCATTAACCCCGCATACCTGTATCATCAAAGGAGATTCGAAGTATTTCTCGATTGCGGCTGCGTCTATTTTGGCCAAAACATACCGGGACGAATTGATGGAAAAGATGGCTCAGGAGCATCCAGGCTATGGTTGGGAGCGCAACGCAGGATATCCTACCTTACAACACCGCAAAGCAATACTCGAAAAAGGCCTAACAAAATACCACCGAAAAACGTTTAAAGTAGAGATTAAATAATTGCGTAAATTGAACGCTGTATGAAGGGTAAAATCCTATTTCTTTTCTTGTTGAGTTTCGCTGCGATAGGCCAAGAATCCTTCCGCAAAGAGCGCGCGCTACGTTTCGGGATGCAACAGGATTCCATTTACCGAGGTGCTCAAGCCTTAGCGAAAAAGAGAGGGATTCCTTTACAACAAAACATCGGAAAGGGGCGAACGCTAACGTTTCAAGGCTTTTCAGAAATAGGCGAAGCGCTTTATTTGCGACCAGAATCCAATGCCCAGGCCGCTAAAATGACCAAAACCAACCTCCTGTATCCAGGAGGTTCCTTGAATATCGGAATTACAGGAAAATCTGATTCTGTAAAAGGAAAGCTGGGTATGTGGGATGGCGGGGGCGTTTTAACCAGTCACCAAGAATTTAATGGAAGAGCGGTTGCCCAACAGACGATTACAGGCACAAACGAACACGCCACGCACGTGGCAGGCACCTTAATCGCGGGAGGCGTGAGCCCTTCGGCTAAAGGAATGGCGTATGAGGCGGACCTGAAGATTTGGGATTATACGAATGACAATTCAGAAATCAGTACCGCATCGACCTCGCTTTTAATCAGTAATCACTCCTATGGCTACCAGGCCGGCTGGGTCTATGATGATACGAAAAAGAAGTGGCAGTGGTGGGGAAATGATGCCGTGAGTACGTTTGAAGACTATAAATTCGGTCTCTATGACGCGAATACCCAAACCTGGGATCGCATCGCCTACAACGCCCCTAATTACCTAATCGTGAAATCTGCCGGTAATAGCCGCAACGAAAATGGACCCGCTTCTGGAGAATATTATTTCTTGAAAACATCCTCCGATTCCTCGAACAAAGCCCGTTCGAAAAATGATGGATACGATATCATCTCTACCTCCGGAACGGCTAAAAATATTTTGACCGTGGGCGCAGCTAATCTGAGCTCGCTTATCCCTACAAAGGGTGCTGACGTGACTCTTTCGAGCTTTTCTAGCTGGGGACCTACAGACGACGGCCGCATCAAACCGGATGTCGTGGCGATAGGAACGAGTATTTTCTCCACGAGTAATTCAGGAGATAAAGGCTATACCACCCTGAGCGGAACCTCCATGTCATCACCTCAAGCGGCTGGCTCCTTGTTTTTAATTCAACAATTATACAACCGTCTAAATAACAACCGATTCATGCTGGCTTCTACACTGAAAGCCGTGGCAATTCAAACCGCGATGGATATGGAGGCGGCGGGACCTGACTATAAATCGGGCTTTGGACTTATCCAACTGGACAAAGCGGCTGCACTTTTAAAAAATGAGGGGAATGCCCACTTATTAACAGAGGGCAAATTAAACCAGGGGGACTCCAAAACGTACACGATTACCAGTTCGGGAAATGGCCCCATTAAAGCGACGATTGCTTGGACAGACCCAGAATCAAGCACTTCTTCTGCGCTAAATGACCGTACCCCACGTTTAGTCAATGACCTGGACATTCGATTAACGAGTGGATCTACCAGTTATTTGCCGTTTACATTGGATCCCGCCACACCGGATGCCTTAGCCGTCCCTGGCGATAATATCCGCGATAATGTGGAGCAGATTATTATTCCTAATTCGATGCCTGGCCAAACGTTTACCTTGACGGTGAGCCACAAGGGCATTTTAAAGAATAGTGCACAAGACTACGGTTTAGCCGTTTCTGGGATCGGCGGTCCGGCTTATTGTGCCGTTACCGCGACCACCGCCACATCAAACTTCCAAACATTTACCTTAGGATCCACCAAAGATTCTACCAGTTTAACGCCCGCCTTTACAGCGGAATTAGGCGCGACCTTGCCTGTGAAATTCACGTTTACGGGATCAGGGGCGAGACAAACACGACTCTATGCAGACTGGAATCAAGATGGGGACTTTATCGATTCGGGGGAGGAATTGTATAATTCCGCCTCGAATGCCACGACTATTTCGATCCCTAGCACGTTAAAACAAGATAATTATTACCGGATGAGATGGGTAACATCCTCTGGAGCTGCCGTATCCTGCGGAAGTATTTCTTCTGGAGAAACAAAGGATTATGCCTTGCAGATTTTGCAGGCCTCTAAGGACTTTACGGCTGTATCTGTTTCACAAATAACAGCGGGATTTTGTGCCACTACCGGCGCCTCGAGTTTTGTTGCGCGCATTAAAAATGCGGGATCGCTTACACAAACTAATGTTCCAGTGCTGCTAGAAATCAAATCCGGATCCACTCTAGTGGGTACTGCTACAGGAACCATTAGCTCCTTAGCCTCGGGCAGGGAGATCGATGTGACCTTAGCGGGCAATGCCACCCTGGTGGCTGGGACCAGCTATCTGTTTAACTTAGCATCACAACTAGCTGGCGACCAAAACACCTCAAACGATGTAGTCACCATCAGTAAAACCATCGAAAGTCCAGCCGCGCCGGTGGTGACGGGAACGGTTTGTAGCGGGGCCTCTGAATTGAGTTTGGCTGCGACAAATGGGAGTCCTCTTTGGTACAACGGAACTACGCTTTTAGGAGCGGGAGCCTCTTTGAAGACCCCGTCTACTGGCACGTTCTATGCGGCATTTGATAATTTAAATACGACGATGGGGCCTGCGACAAAGTCGGCTTTTGGAGGGGGTAGCTATTATGGCAATTTTGGCCCAGAACCGATTTTCGTAGTCACGCAACCGACCATTTTAGAATCGGCAACCGTGTATATTGGAACTTCGGGGACGGTAACTTTCGGGATTTTTGACAAAGACACCGGCGAATTAATTGCTTCCGTTTCGAAAGACCTAACAGCCACCAGAACTTCAGCGAATGCTACAACCGTTAGTAATCAATTGATTGATGACAAGAATGAT
>JBJTMW010000055.1:0-3665 GCA_046070715.1 Aquirufa sp.
ATTGCGAAATTCCCGGTGAATCAAATCCTGGAAGGCGCGAACTGTCCAATTATTCACCTGGTCTTGCACTCTAACCGAATGACTTACAGCCTTCGAGGTATAATCCCGATCATCCACAAAGGGACCATTATCTAAATTTCCTTGGTACAACTGTGACGAATAAGAAAAATCAAGGTTACCTTTTTTTCCCAAATCTCGCCCCCATTTTAAACCCCAGCTTTGTTGCTTAAATCCGTCGGCCTCCGCTTTCCCTTGGGTTATTTTGGCCGAAGAAAAACCATCCGTCGCGTAATTTTGGGCCTGTATTTGAAGCTGATTATTCCCCTGATTTGTAGACCATGAAATCTGTTCTTGGTGCGTCCCTAGTCCACCACCTTGTAGTACAATCTGTAATCCTTTGGCATTTTTCTTGGTAACTAAATTAATTACAGCAGCCATCGCATCCGAACCATACAACGTCGATTGGCCTCCCTTCAGAATTTCAATGCGTTCGATGTTTGCCAAAGAAATCAAGTTCCAATCCATCACCGACGAAATATGCGATGGATCATTCAGTGGAAATCCGTCCATCAATAAGAGGACGTGACCCGTATTCGCCCCTCTCACATAAATTTCCTGATTCGTTCCCGGCGCGCTGCGCGCGCCTACTACCGCGACACCTACACTCTGTTGGAGTAATTCGCCTAGACTTTTCCCCTGGTTGGCCTGGATCATTTCGGCCGAAATAACCGAAACCACTTTCCCCGAACGCGCCAGTTTTTCTGGGTACTTAGGCGCGGAAATGGTGACGTCCGCGAGCGTGGAATCTTTTTTTAGAGTAGAGAGAGGAGAGTATAGAGTAGAGATTTTTTCCTGACTACTGACTACTGGATACTGGCTACTACTAAATGGTGAATGGTAAATGGTGGATGATTCCTCCGGACTACTGCCCACTGACGACTGACGACTGTCGACTAGCGACTCCCGACTAGTGACTCCCACTGAAGCTAACGCGCCAGCGATAATTATTACGTTTAACATGTTTTTTTGCCCATTTGGGCCTGTGAAATAAAAAGGTAATCGAACGCTCGACCTCGGATCATCCTCCGTAAAACAAGGTCAAGAATAGTAAAAGGCAGGTCTCCTGACTCATTTCCCTTGCTTTTCGGCCTTCCCAGCAACGCCAGTGACCCTAGATTGAAAAGCTTTTTGAAAATTTACAGTTGCGGGGACAGTTTCGGATTTTCACCAAATTCCCTATTAATCAACGCCGTTCGAAGCGGCGCAGAACCTTTCGCTGACACAAAGGTAATTCAATTTCTATTTTATCAATTTGTTGGGCCAAAGTTTCGAAATATATTCTCCTATTTTGTAAAAAGAAACCGAGAATTAATCAGACAAAATGGACTCTAAAATACGCTGCCGCTGGTGTGGTTCAGATGAATTATACCAAACCTACCATGACCTCGAATGGGGTAATCCAGAACACCGCGATGAAGCGCTTTTTGAGCTCCTCATATTAGAAGGCTTCCAAGCTGGACTTTCTTGGATCACCATTTTGAAGCGACGCGAAGCCTTCAGAGAAGCCTTCGCGCAATTCGATTACCACGCCTTAGCGAACTGGTCGAATGAGCAACTAGAAGCCCAAATGCAAAACGAGCAAATCATCCGAAATCGTCTAAAAATCAGCTCCGTTCGGACGAATGCGCAGGCTTTTATGAAAATTCAGGAAAAATTTGGTAGCTTTAACCAATATATTTGGGAGTTTGTGGGCCATGCGCCTATCCTAAACCACTTTGCCCATCACGGAGAATTACCCGCTAGCACAGAAATTTCTGTCTTACTGAGCAAATCTCTAAAGAAGAATGGATTCCGATTTGTCGGCCCTACCATTTCTTATGCGTTGATGCAGGCCGCTGGGTTAGTGAACGATCATACGATTGACTGCTTTCGCCATCCTAACAATAGCTAAATGAACAAAAGGATAGTCATTATCCCCACGTACAACGAAATTGAAAACATCGAAGCCATCCTGTTGAAGGTCTTGAGCTTGGAACCCGTTTTCGATGTCTTAATCGTGGATGATGGTTCGCCTGATGGAACAGCGCAGGAAGTAAAACGCCTCCAACAAGCAAATGAGGGTCGCATTCACTTACTGGAGAGAAAAGGCAAACTAGGATTAGGCACCGCCTATATTGAAGGCTTTAAAATCGCCCTGGCGAAAGGCTACGACTTCATCTTTGAGATGGATGCAGACTTCTCCCACAATCCAGATGATTTAATTCGTCTGTTCAAAGCCTGCGCCACCCCAGCCGAATTAAAAGTAGAAAACTTGCCGGAAGATGAAGCCGGAAATGGCGACATGTCCATCGGATCTCGCTACATCAATGGCGTTAACGTCGTCAATTGGCCCATGAGCCGGGTGTTAATGTCCTACTTCGCCGGATTTTATGTGCGATTTATCACAGGAATGAAAGTGCAAGACGCAACCGCTGGATTCGTTTGCTACCGCAGAAATACCTTGAAAACATTACCTTTAGACCAAATCAAGTTCATCGGTTATGCCTTCCAAGTTGAAATGAAATTCACCACCTGGAAATATGGCTTCAACCTCGTAGAAGTGCCTATCATCTTTACGGATCGCACAAAAGGAACGAGTAAAATGTCAGCGAATATTTTTAAGGAAGCGATTTTTGGGGTGATCCAAATGAAAGTCAATAGTTTGTTCAAGCGTTACCAAGCCTAATATGAGCTATACGGTCTTAAAATCCATTCACATCATATTCGTTGTCAGCTGGTTTGCGGGCCTGTTTTACTTACCCCGTTTGTTAGTCTACCACGCAGAGGCACAAGCTAAAACGGAACCCGAAAAAGGTATTTTATCGAAGCAGTTCGAGAAGATGGAGAAAATTCTCTTCAATGCTATCATGATTCCAGCGATGTTCTTGACTTGGATCACGGGTTTATCCTTGATTTATGTAGCTTGGCTAAGCAGCTTTGGATCACAAGGTTGGTTGCATTTAAAATTAGGCTTTGTGGTTGCCATCACGGTTTACCATTTTGTATGTAGGTACCTGATTCTTCAATTTAGAAAAGGGAATTTTGTGCTATCCGGAACTCAATTGAGACTCTATAATGAGATTGCCACAATACTCTTAGTCGCGGTGGTGTTCTTAGTAGTAGCTAAAAATACCTTGGATTGGATGTATGGTTTAGGTGGATTTGTGATCTTTGCCATCGTGATCATGGCGGCAGTGACAATCGTTAAAAAGATTCGCGCAAAGAAAAATTAGGACATTGAACGGTTCAAATCCCGCTTCACATCTTTTTCCTTAATGTCATCACGCTTATCGAAGGTCTTCTTACCCTTGGCTAATGCGATGTTTAATTTCGCATAGCCTTTGTCAGAAATGAACAAACGAGTAGGTATAATGGTCAAACCTACGTTCTTCAACTCCTTTTGCAGTTTTCCTAGCTCGCGCTTTGATAACAATAGCTTTCGGTCCCGCAAGGGCTCATGGTTGTAATGGGTTCCCTCCTCGTAAGCAGAAATGTGCATATTTCGGACAAAGAGTTCGTCTTGAAAGAAGACGCAATAGGCATCGGTTAAATTAGCCTTTCCTTGGCGAATCGATTTAATCTCCGTTCCCATTAACACCAAACCCGCGGTGAAGGTATCAATGAAT
>JBJTMW010000056.1:0-4926 GCA_046070715.1 Aquirufa sp.
ATTTAAACATGAAAACTCCTACCTTTATTCATGAAAAAGGGTCGAAGAAAATAAATTCTACGACCCCTTAAAATCAATCTAAAACTGTCAACCTATTTTAGGACGACTCACAAAGAATCTTACAATCCTTTTGCTTTCTTAACTACTTCGTCAGCGATGTTTTGCGGAACGAATTCGTAGTGAGAGAACGTTAACGAAGCGGTTGCGCGTCCTGAAGACATTGTACGTAAATCGGTTACGTAGCCAAATAATTCAGAAAGTGGCACATCAGCCTTCAAGATAACGGCTCCTTGGCGAGAATCCATACCTTTCATGATACCACGACGGCGGTTCAAGTCACCAGTGATAGGTCCCGTATATTCATCAGGAGTAACAACGTCAACGGCCATGATAGGCTCCATTAACTTAGCACCCGCTTGTTTCGCAGCTTCTTTGTAACCCATACGAGCAGCTAATTCAAATGATAATGAATCTGAATCGACATCGTGGAAAGATCCGTGGAATAAACGAACTTTCATTGAATCCATTGGGTATCCAGCCAAAGCACCTGTTTTCATTGCTTCTTCGAATCCTTTTTGAACCGCTGGGATGAATTCACGTGGAATAACACCACCCACGATGTTATTAACAAACTCTAAACCTGGCTTGTCATCTTCTCTTGGTCCGATTTCAAATACGATATCAGCAAACTTACCACGACCACCTGATTGTTTCTTGTAAACCTCACGGTGTTCAGTCGTCTTCGTCAACGATTCTTTGTAAGCTACTTGAGGAGCACCTTGGTTTACCTCTACTTTAAACTCACGACGCATACGGTCGATGATGATCTCCAAGTGAAGCTCACCCATACCTTTGATGATCGTTTGTCCTGTTTCTTCGTTCGACTCAACTTGTAACGTTGGATCCTCTTCGATCAATTTCGTAATCGCTTTTGAGAAGTTATCAGCATCCGCTGTTTTCTTCGGCTCGATTGCGTAACCGATTACTGGCTCTGGGAAGTCCATTGCCTCAAGGATGATTGGATTCTTCTCATCAGAAAGGGTATCCCCTGTTTTGATATCCTTAAAACCAACTACCGCACCAATATCACCAGCACCTAAACGCTCAATCGCATTTTGCTTGTTCGCGTGCATTTGGAAGATACGAGAGATACGCTCCTTATTTCCTGAACGGTTGTTCAATACATAAGAACCTGAATCCAATCCACCTGAATAAGCACGGATGAAACATAAACGACCTACGTAAGGGTCAGTTGCAATTTTAAAGGCCAAAGCCGCGAATGGCTCAGACTCACTTGGCTTGCGTAAAATCTCTTCGCCCGTATCTGGGTGAGTTCCTTTAACGCCTTCTTTGTCCATCGGAGATGGTAAGATAGCCATTACGTAATCCAACATGGTTTGAACACCTTTGTTTTTGAAAGATGAACCACAAAGCATTGGAACGATTTTCATAGAGATCGTAGCTGCACGTAAAGCCGCTAAGATTTCATCTTCTGAGATAGAGGCTGGATCTTCGAAGTATTTCTCCATCAAAGTCTCATCAAACTCAGCTACTGCTTCTAATAATTTCTCACGGTATTCAGTCGCCTCTTCTAACATATCATCTGGGATAGGTACCTCAGTGAATGTCATTCCTTTATCTGCCTCGTTCCATTTGATACCACGGAAGTTAACTAAGTCAACTACCCCTTCGAATCCATCTTCAGCTCCGATAGGCAATTGCAAAGGCACTGCGTAGCTACCTAACATTTCTTTCACTTGCTTACATACGTTTAAGAAATCAGCACCTGAACGGTCCATTTTGTTAACGAAACCGATACGTGCTACGTTGTAGTTATTCGCTAAACGCCAGTTAGTCTCTGATTGAGGCTCAACACCATCTACTGCAGAGAATAAAAATACTAGACCATCTAATACACGTAATGAACGGTTTACCTCTACTGTAAAGTCAACGTGACCTGGAGTATCGATAATGTTGATGTGGTAATCTTGATCGCGGTATTTCCAACCTACTGTTGTTGCAGCCGAAGTGATCGTGATACCACGCTCTTGCTCTTGCTCCATCCAGTCCATTGTTGCCGCACCATCGTGTACCTCACCAATTTTGTGGGAAACCCCTGCATAATACAGGATACGTTCCGTAGTGGTGGTTTTACCCGCATCAATGTGCGCAGCAATACCGATGTTTCTAGTGAATTTTAAATCGCGTGCCATTTTAAAAGGTTAATTATGAAATGATTTTTTTAATCCGTTTGTGAATCGTTTGCTAATTATCAAGTACTTGGACAACATTCTCGTTCGAGTACTTGTTTAGGGGTGCAAAATTACTGAAACTTAGTTAAATACAAAAGTTTTTTCCAAATGATTAACGCCTTTTTACAATTACTTTATCCCAAATGTTGTTTTGCCTGCGATCAGGTGCTAATTCGATCTGAAAATTGGATCTGTACCCGCTGTCGATTCGAACTGGCTAGCCCCGGATTATTCCTAGAACAACCTAATTGGATCTCGCACAAGCTCGACGGATTGATCGAATATGAGCGGGTACACGCCTATTATGTGTTTTCGGAGGGAGGGAAGGTGCAACATTTGTTACACCAGATTAAGTACAAAGGGCAGGAAGGCTTAGGCGAGTATTTGGGATCATGTGTGGGGCGATCATTTTCAACGAAAGACTATGATTTGATTATCCCAATGCCTTTGCATCCATCCCGATTGAAAGAGCGGGGCTATAACCAAGCTGCCTGTGTGGCAAAGGGGGTTGCGCTTGTTTCTGGTATCCCCATTTCTGAAACCCATTTGCTACGAACGAAACAGGTTACTTCGTTGATTGGGTTGAATCGAGCCGAACGTTATAAAACTTTAGAGGAAGTATTTGAAGTGTTGCGACCAGGCGAACTTGATGGGTTGCGGATTCTTTTAGTAGATGATACGCTGACGACGGGCGCGACATTTTTAGCGGCAGGGGCTAAAATAAAAGCAGCCAGCACGGGGAAATTATCTTTCCTGGCGCTGGCTGCTTTAAAATGAGGATACTTCTTATCGCTTCGTAGGTTTTCCAGGAGCGAACATCGCGCAACGGAAACCAATCGTAGAAGAGGATTCGTTTTTATCTAAATAACGACGGGTACCTGGCGATAACCAATAAGGGCCATCTGCCCAAGAGCCACCTTTGTAGACTTTGGCATTATCATTAATCAAGGAATTACCCTTATCGTATAATTTTGCTGGATCTTGTGCCTCGCTGCGACGCGCTGGGTTTAAATCATTTGCGTCGTCTAGAGTCAAGGGACGGTACGTGTCCATCGTCCATTCGTTTACGTTTCCGGCCATATTGTACAGACCAAAATCATTCGCAGGATACGAATAAACCTCCGCTGTGATCATCGCGCCATCATTTGAACGACCCGCTAAACCTGAATAATCCCCGCGGCCACGCTTGTAATTCGCTAACATTTGGCCACGTGTTCTGCCAAATGGCTGGCGCATCGAAGGCCCATCCCATGGGTAAATACGTTGATTTTCTTGATTTTCATCCTCCTGCTGCGTACCGATCATCGCTTTCGCCGCATATTCCCATTCCGCCTCCGTAGGCAGACGGTATTCCGGTAAGATTAAACCCGATTCCATGTTTGCCACTGGATTCTTACGGTTTCTTGGCTTGCCTTTAGGGAAAGCCACGTTTTTGTTAACTACCGCCGTTCTCCAAGCCGCATAATCATTCGCTTGTTTCCAAGATACGCCTACAACTGGATACATACGGAAACCCGGATGACGGAAATAATGCGTTACATAAGGGTCATTGAAGGCCAATTCATCTAACCAAACTGTTGTATCAGGTAAGGCTGCGGTATATGCATTGAGGGTAGAATCACGCTTAATCGCGTCCAAATACTCTAAATAATGCAAATTCGAAATTTCGGTTTCGTCCATGTAGAAAGATTGGATCGTGACCGTGCGCTGGCGATTATCGTTGCGCTTCATCACATCTTCTTCGCCACCACCTAGGGTCACGCGACCTCCTTCAATAAAGACCAAATTAGGCCCTACGATAGGTCCTTTGTAGGATTTGTTGACTTGGAATCCGCCTTTTTTGTTGTTGTAGGCTAAGCCTGTCACCGTGGATTTCTTACCCACTTTTAGGCTGGTCGGATTACCGTTTTTTAGTCCGCTAGGGCAAGAAGTGAGCAAAAACACACAGCTAAGTACCCCCAGGATTAATCTTAATTTAGTACTCATTTATATTCTTTTAATAAGTAGAATCAATTAACAAAGGTATTAATTACCCCAAAATATCCACTAAAATAGTATTTAATTCTTGAATACTACTCACCTTGTCGATTTGGAGAATCATTTTTCCTGCTTTTTCGCGCAATTGGCATTGTCCCTTTTTGTTGTTCACGAAGGAAATAACTTTGACGACGAGGCTTTGATCGAGTGGTCGAGCAGACTCCGATGAAACGAAATGGAACTTGAGATTATTGTTTTTCAAGAGGATTTTTTCAATTCCCAACACCTGTGCTTTCCAGCGGCACTTCACTAATTCGATCATGTCCTGCACTTCCGTAGGTAAATCCCCAAAGCGGTCTTTGATCTCTTTAATGAACGCGGCCAGCGTTTCTTCGTCCTCGATTTCGTCTAGACGGGTGTAGAGGGCGAGGCGTTCGGAGATGCTTTGGACATATTCTTCCGGAATCAACACGCGTAAATCGGTTTCGATCGTGCAATCTACTTTGAGCATTTCTGCCACCTGTTCTAAATCGACTTCGAACAGTTTTCGGAACTCGTTTTCCTTCAATTCCTGCACTGCCTCATCGAGTATTTTGTGGTACATATCGTAGCCCAAATCATTAATGAAGCCACTTTGCTCCGCGCCTAATAGGTTTCCCGCACCGCGGATATCCAAGTCGCGCATGGCCACTTTGAT
>JBJTMW010000057.1:0-16916 GCA_046070715.1 Aquirufa sp.
CATCATCGTCAAGGATGAACCTGATAAAACGCCCGCCTCGTTCGTGAAGCGCCCGTCTTTAGCTAAAAAAGAATAAGGGCCAGACGTATCATTTGTCACCGCATCTGTGATCAAAAATAGACGTCCTTTTTTCAAGCGATAAGCCAATTCCAGTGATTTGAAATCACAATGCAAACCGTCTGCGATGATGCTCGTCCAAGCGTTGGATTGAAAGCAGGCTCCTACTAATCCTAGCGCGCGCGATTGCCACTGGGACATCGCATTAAATAGGTGGGTGATGCGGGAAACGCCCTTATCGATGGCGTTCATCGCCTGCTCGAAAGTGGCGTCGCTATGTCCCAGAGAGCACATGATGTGACTGCCCATTAACAAAGAAAGCTCCTCAGCGCTGAACATTTCGGGCGCAATTGTCAAGTAAGTCGGAATGCCTTTCGTCCGCTCGATAAGCTCTTCGAGGAAAGCCAAAGATGGCTTTTGGACGAAGGCCTCCTGATGCGCTCCACGTCTAATTGGATTAAAAAAAGGACCTTCTAAATGCAATCCTAAAAGCCCAGGGCCGGTATAAGTTGAATACGCTTCAACAGCCTTCCACATGGAAGAAGCAGGAGAACAATTCAGCGTGATTTGAAATCCGACCGTACCCGTTTTATGATGCTCATCGAAGGTCGCTTGAATGGACTCCGTTGTCTGGTGATTCGAAAAAAGAATCCCGCCACCACCGTAAATTTGGAGGTCAATAAATCCGGGAACGAGGAAGTTTTCAGATGCCGCACCAACGCCGTCCGAAATAGCCGAAATGCGACCATTCGTTACGGAGATCTCTTTGTTCTTTAGCCATTCATGGCCCGTGAAAATGCGGCTGGCAAACATCCTTAATATCCCGTGGCTTGACCGTCTTTTCTGGATTCTGTTGCCCCAAAATAGACCTTGCGAACAGGATCATATTGGATACATTGGTACCCACCATAAATCCCATTCATATAGCCCACTTGATGACCTTTTTGCAATAAATCACGAATCACTTCATACGGATAACCGTGCTCCAAGGTGATCATTCCCCCGGTCGTTTCCATCGTTTCGCCCGTCGGTTCAGAGGAACCCTCATGATTAATGCGTGGATAATCTCCAGCTTCTTGAACATTTAGGCCAAAGTCTACCACGTTCATCACAATCTGCACATGACCCATCGGTTGGAACGCTCCACCCATCACGCCAAAACTCATCACCGGCTGACCATCCTTCGTCATAAAGGCCGGAATGATCGTCTGGAATGGTCTTTTCCCCGGCGCATAGGTATTGTTTTCGCCCTCTTTCAAATTGTATAATTCGCCGCGATCTTGGAACATAAAGCCTAAACCATCCGGCATCATGCCTGATCCAAACCCTCTATAATTACTCTGAATTAAGGACACCATATTACCGTCCTTATCAGCCACGGTTAAGTAGATCGTATCTCCCTCTTTCAAGGCAGGATTTCCCGCTTCGTAATGGCGACCCGCGCGATTCGGATTAATCAACGCCCGGCGCTTCGCGCCGTACTCTTCCGAGATGAGTTCCGCTACCGGAATTTTGGCAAATTCAGGATCTGCATAGTATTTTGCGCGGTCTTCAAACGCTAGTTTTTTGGCTTCTGTAAACAAGTGGATGTGTTCTGCAGAACCTAGTTTTATTTTGGAAAAATCATATCCTTCTAAAATCGTTAACATCTGCAAAGCCGCGATTCCCTGGCTATTTGGCGGTAATTCCCACACATCATATCCGCGGTAATTCACTGAAACCGGCTCCACCCAAGTAGACGTGTGCGACGCTAAATCTTCGTAGCTTAAAAACCCGCCATTCTTCTTCATAAACGCGTCCATCGTCCGCGACATATCGCCCTTATAAAAGGCATCACGCCCCTCTTTTCCTAGTTTTTCTAAGGTATTCGCTAAGTTCGGATTCTTGAAAATATCCCCCTCCACCGCTGGCTTCCCGTTCGGATAATAGTGGTTCGCCACATTAGGAAACTTACCATAATTCGCAGGAACACGGGCTAATGCTGACGCAAATTCGCCATGTACGGGGAAACCATTTCTTGCATAGGAAACCGCCTTTTCTAACACTTTATTCATCGGCATCGACCCGAATTTCTTATGCAATTCAAACCAGCCATCCACGCAACCTGGCACGCTCACTGGCAATGGACCTAGCGACGGAATGTGCGTCAGTCCGCGTTTTTTAAATTCTGCCAAAGTCAATGATTTAGGCGACCTCCCCGACGCATTCAACCCATATAATTTCTTCGTTTTCGCATCCCAAACAATCGCAAACAAATCCCCACCTATCCCATTCACATGTGGCTCTACCACGCCTTCCATCGCATTCGCCGCAATAGCTGCATCGATGGCATTTCCACCCGCTTTCAGCACATCAAGTGCGGCCTGGGTTGACAAAGGATGTGAGGTAGCGGCCATCCCGTTTTGGGCAATGGCCTGAGAACGAGTCGCCCAAACTTTACCATACGTACGATCTTGCGCCTGAGCAAACAGGGGCAAACAAAGGAGTAGGAGTAATTTCTTCATGTTGTTGATTTTGAAGAGGTAAATTAGGGAATGGAGGGGGGAAATGCAAATGGGAAAGTAGTCACTAGTCGGGAGTCGGGAGTCCAAAATCCAAAGGGAATTAGTCCGGAGGGAAAACAAAAAACCCCTAGACCTTCGTCCAGGGGTTTTTGTTCTATTCTTCTGCTTTTTCGAAGCCGATACCACCAAGTGGTAATGTCATATACATATTCTGAATATCGCTTTTTAATCGATTGTTTAATTCCTCGAAACTAGTGTAAGTTGAAAGGGCTAAATCATTCCCTTTCCATTGTTTATAAGTTCCTCCGTAATAAGGAATGACTACCCATTTGTAAGCTTTTGGGTCACGTTTAGGGGTATTCCACATAGGTTTTGACTTCAGTATGGCTGATTTTATAACTGCAAAAACTGGTTTATTTAGCCCCCCAATATATTGGACATCAGTTATATCTCCAGAACCATGAATTTTGAAAATCAAAAAACTAAAGCTTGCCATCTGCGATTCCTCTGTTGAAAAATTCTGTTCTAAGAATTTAATGAAATAAAAGGACGTATTAGCTTCTTTGAAATAGAATTCATTCGGCTTTTGGTCTGTTTGCGCTATTGTACTTAGGCTTAAAAATAAGCCTAGTAAGGTACCTGCTATCGTGTTTTTAGTTACAATGCGTTCCATAATTTTTTCCCGTTGTAAAGTTTGACTCTGTTTGACGTATTAATAATTCGGATAAAGAGGGATCATTCGTAATGATCTTTTGGTATTGAAGTGTTTCGCTTAATCCTGCTAATGAAATTAAGAAAGCTTCCCTTTCATTTAATCCATACAACTGACTTATGAAAAAAGCCATTGGGTTTATAAATTTATCTAGCATTATTAAATGGTCATAATTCTCAATTTGGGGATCTTCTAGAATAAATTTATGAAGCATTTCATGCATAATCACCTTTGCAATAAATTCTTTGGATGCATTTTCCAATAAATGCGTATTTAGTGAAATTACGCCTCCTTCGTTCTTTCCGTAATATCCTTTTGTTTTTCCATTATATTGTTCAAATAGGGTCATTTCCTTAATTCTAAAATTGAATATAGGAAGTACTTTTGTCTCTTTGAATAAACTGAGTATTCCTGCAATTTCCCCATAGATATTTTTCGATTGCATTTCATTTAATACGGCAATTAAACATTCATTGGTTAGCTCACTACTTATTTCGCTATAATTGTAGTCTTTAAAGCTTACCTCGGTGGGTTCTCCAGATGATCCTCCACCTCCTGAAAAATTCATCGAATCCATAAAGGTGAATACTACATTTGTGTAAACGCCCCCGCCTGCAAAACTTAAAAATCCCCAATCCGATGGACGAAGTCTAACCCCAATGCAAATGTATTCTGCTAAATCACCTCTTTCAACTAATGGAGCAGTTTCATCATTCATCTCTCTCATTGAGATTTTTTTCCCTTTCGCTGGATGGCCTTTTGCAAAGGAGATAATTCCATTTTTTAATACTCGACCATCCAAAGAGCTAATTTTTATTTCTAATCCTGCCGGGGTAACATTAAATTCTTTGTAGAAGGCGTCCTTTTTTCCATTAGTTTGAAATATAAATAATTCCTTTAATCCGCTTTTTGTTGAAACAGGAATCTCAAAGGCAATCGAACTATCTGGAAGTGGATGCGCTTTCCAATTTTCCCAAATGACAGATTCTCGCATTTCAGGTTGGCTATTTATTTCATACCAAGTCTGCAATGATTCTTTTGTATTTAGGGGCTCAATGATAGATTCTTTATTACAAGAATAAAGAAAAAGGGTTAAGGTCAAGAATAAACTAGATGTTTTGAAAAGATTTTTCATGTGCTAAAATTTTGAATGATGATGTCGTTATTGACGTATTAATCAAAATAATAGAACAGAAGAAGCGACTACCTTCTTCGACAATGTACATAGAATTATGTATTTCGCAACACATTTCCTTAAAACAAAAAACCCCTAGACCTTCGTCCAGGGGTTTTTGCAATTCTTGAGCCTTAATAAAATTAAACACTCTTGGTGAACCATTTCTGCTTAATGCGTTCCGAGATGTAGTACATACATGGAACGATTACAAGCGTTAAAATGGTCGAGAACGTTAATCCGAAGATGATCGTCCAGGCTAAGATTCCCCAGAATACCGCGGAATCAGAGCCGATGAAGATGTGTGGATTTAGTTCTGTAAATAAGGTAACGAAGTCGATGCTTAAGCCTAATGCCAAAGGAATTAAGCCTAATACCGCCGCCGAAGCCGTTAATAATACCGGAGTTAACCGAATGCCACCGCCTTCGATGATCGCCTCTTTCAAGTCGTAACCACGCTTGAAGCGAAGCTCTTCGATGAATTCGATCAATAGGATACCATTCTTTACGACGATACCTGCAAGGGCGATGATACCTACGCCGGACATAATCACGGAGAAGGTCATCCCGAAGGCCATAAAGCCTAATAATACCCCGATTAACGATAACAAGATCGTTGCGAAGATGATCAATGGCTTCACTGCGGAGTTAAACTGCGTTGCTAAGATTAAGTAGATTAAGATTAATGCCGCTAAGAAAGCCATGCCTAAGAAGGCACCGGATTCTTTTTGGTCCTCTTGTTCTCCACCCATGCGAATCGTGTAACCTTGTGGCACCTCAATTTCTTCGAAAAGTGTCGTTAACTCGCCTACAATTTCGTTCGCATTATAACCTTGCACCACGTCTGAACCTAGGGTTACAACGCGTTCTTGGTTTTTGCGGTTGATTTGGCTAAACGAAGTTGCGTACTGTATATCGGCAATTGAATTTAATGGTACTTGGCGCAAGGCACCACCCATATTCATATCGCGGTAAGTCACATTCATTTGCAATAACTTCTCGATTTGGTTGCGAGAATCTCCCTTCAAACGTAATTGAATAGGAAATTCGTCTTTCGCATCGCGGAATTTAGAGATCTCAGAACCGAATAAACCGGTACGCACTGCCATCGCCACTTGTGCCGATGAAATGCCTTCGCGGGATGCTTTTTCACGGTTCACATCGATGATGATTTCCGGTTTATTCGTCACTAAATCGGATTTCAATTCTTGAATTCCTTGGATGCCCGCTTTCGAAATGGCTGCACGCACCTTTTTCTCTAAATCTTGTAAAACAGCGAAGTCATCCCCAGCGATTTCGATCGAAATAGGCTTACCAGTAGGCGGGCCATTGTTCTCGCGTTCGATGGCGATCTCGACACCGGCTAGGGGATTTTTGGCAAAATCCGCTTGAATTTTACTCAAAATTTCACCCGTTTTGATGCCTTCACGCAATTGCAATTTCTCGAATGCAATCGTCACCTTACTTTTGTGAGGCGTTGCTCCACGATCTGGTTGCATCGGATCTCCAGCATTCTTTCCTACATTGGAAATAACGGAATTCACGATTTTGCTATATCCTTCTTTGTTCAAGAAAGCGAAGACGCGTTTCTCGATCACTTTGGAAACCGAATCCGTAACGACCGCATCGGTACCGATCGGGTTTTTGGCATAAATATAAATGTAATCCGGATCGCCAGAAGGGAAGAAAACCACCTTAGGTTTTACAATACCCATTAATGCGATCGTGAATATCAACAAGAAGAAAGAGGCAATCGTCGCATAAATAGGACGTTTTCCCATCAACACCCACGAAATCAACTTGCGGTAATTCGTCTTAAAATTAGGCAATGTAGTCTCTTGGAAAGGCACAATCCATTTTGGTGTGATCACAAAGTGATTGAACACATACAGGATGATGCACAACACAAAGAAGTTTCCAAAGC
This sequence comes from Aquirufa sp., assembly GCA_046070715.1. Taxonomy (GTDB): domain Bacteria; phylum Bacteroidota; class Bacteroidia; order Cytophagales; family Spirosomataceae; genus Aquirufa. The sequence goes on from JBJTMW010000057.1 coordinate 6,372, forward strand.
CAAAGTGACCCAAGCCAAAGCCCATCACATAACCGAAAACGGCTAAGCTCAACAAAATAAACACGGTACGACGGATGTCAGCAAACTTAGGTGCCTTCACATCGTTCACCTCTTCATCGTGACGCTTCATAAACGTAATCGCGAACACCGGGTTCATGACATAAGCCACAAAAAGCGATGCGAAAAGCGTAATGATCAGCGTGATAGGCAAGTATTTCATAAACTCACCCACAATCCCTGGCCAGAATAACAAAGGCAAGAACGGCGAAATCGTCGTCAACGTTCCTGATAATACCGGTACGAATACCTCAGAAGCAGCTAATTTCACCGACTCTGTAATGGTCAATTTCTTGAAGTTATTGAACAAACGGTGCGCATTCTCGATCACCACAATCGCATCATCCACCACAATACCTAGTCCTAAAAGGAAACCAAATAGAACGATCGTGTTTAAACTAAAGTCTAACGAAGGCATGAATAAGAAGGTTAACAGAGCCGATAAAGGCACAGAAAGACCCACAAAAACCGCATCTCTAACGCCCATAAAGAACATTAATACGATAACCACAAATAAGAATCCAAGGATGACCGTGTTAATCAAATCAGCTAAATCGCCACGCGTACGTTCCGATTGATCCGCCGTCGTAGTGACCGTTAATCCCGCTGGATAACGCGTTTCTTTGAAATCTTCGATGGTTGCTTCAATGCGATCAGCCGCTGCGATTAGGTTCGCCCCAGAACGTTTAATGACGTTCAAGGTGATCACGGACTTATTGTTCAATCGCGCAAAATCCTGCTTCTCTTCATAACTGTCCTTCACCTCAGCCACATCCTTCAAGCGGACACGCGCACCGGTAGAAGAACCGATCATCAAATTAGCTAATTGATCAATGGACTTTAATTCCCCAGTCACCCGAAGTGAACGACGCACTCCATTCACCGGTAAATCACCCCCAGAGATGTTCACGTTTTCGCCTTGCACCGCAGATTGGATATCGTAGAAAGTCAAACCATAACTTTGCATCTTGTACAAATCCAGGTTGATTTGAATCTCTCTTTTTAAGGCACCGATGATGTCTACGCGGTTAATTTCCGGCATCCCCTCGATCTCGTCTTGTAAATCCTCCGCATATTTCTTCAACTTATCGAGTGGATAATCCCCCGCGATGTTGATGTTCATAATCGGGAATTCAGAGAAGTTTACCTCAGCGACAGAAGGCTCGCGCGTTAAGTCTTTGGGTAAATCGGCAATCGCTTTGTCCACCGCATCTTGCGTACGTTGCTTCGCGATGGGGACGGTGACGTCCGTGTTGAATTCAACGATGATGACCGAAATATCTTGCAAAGCATTCGACTTCACCCGCTTTACGCCGGTGATCGATTTGATTTGCTTTTCGATTGGTTTGTTGATCGTGTTTTCGATATCGGAAGGAGTCGTTCCGGCGTAGACCGTTTGGATGACCATTTGCGGTACCACGATGTCCGGGAATTGCTCCTTAGGAAGACTCGAATAGATTCCCATCCCCGCCACAAATATGATGAAGGTGAAGATGTAAACCGTCGTGCGGTTTTGGGCTAACCAGCCCACCATGTTATAGATCAAGCCTTTGCCTTCTGGCAATTGCTCATTTTTGCTGTTTTTTTCCATTTTCTACTTAGAAAGAGATGGCTGTACCATCCACTAAATCTTGAAATCCTTGTGTAATAATCGCGTCACCAGCCTTTAAGCCTTCGGAAATTTCCGCCTGGCCGTTATAAGTTAAACCGATCGTCACTTGACGTGCACGCGCTACTTTCTTGCCATTTTCTTCCACAGCCACATAGACTAAATTGCCTTTTTCAGTCTTTTGGATGATGTTTTCGCTGATCACGATCGCATTTTTCTTCGATGTATCGTTGATGTTAATCACCGCTAATAAGTTAGGCTTTAACTCACCACCTGCGTTCGGGATTCGTGCTTCGATGTCAAACGTACGGGTTAATGGGTTCACCATTTTAGACACTAACGAAATGCGCGCCTTTAATTCCTTGTTTAAATCGGGGAATTTGATGCTGATTTCGTCGCCTTGCTTCACGGTTCCTACATACGAATCGGCGATTTTAGCGGCGATCTTCAAGTTGCCTAAGTTCACGATTTGAACGATAGGTACGCCAGGAGCGCCCATTTCACCTGCTTTTTGGCGAACTAATTCAATCGTTCCTGAGATAGGAGCCGTTACACGCGATAAACCTAATTGCGCTTTCAAGGTTACGATTCTTTTTTCCAAAGACTCCATGTTCGACTTAGCGCTCAAGTATTGAACCTCCGTTCCGATTTGTTGATCCCAAAGCGCTTTTTGCTTCGTAAAGATCGTCTTCGCTAACGATAATTGCTGACGAACTTCCTCTAATGACTCTTTTAAGATGTTGTTGTCCAAAGTCGCAATCAACTGACCTTTAGACACCGACTGTCCAGCTACAACGGGTAAGGATAAAATCACACCACCCGTTTGTGGGCTAACTAAAACCGTGTTTTCTGCGACTACATTTCCTTGTGCTTCTACGAAGTGTTGGAAGTTTTGAGCCACTAAAGGACTCACGCTAACCGTGATCACCTTCGCAACCGCTTTGTCTGAAGGCTTACCTACTTCTTTTTCTAATTGCGCGATTTTCGCCTGGATTTCTTTTTCCTGCGACTTCAAATCCGCTAATTCTTGCTTTTTGTCTTTTGATCCGCATGCCGCGAAGAAAAGAATTCCACTTAGGAGGATGGCTATTTTTTTCATGTTTGTATTAGTCTATGTATAATGTACCGTTTGCTTTTTCTAATTCCACTTTGGCTACTAAGGCATTGTAAAGGGCCGTGAAGTAGTTTGCTTGTGATTCTTTGATGGATGATTCGGCGTTCAAAACCTCTAAGTTCGAACCTACCCCTTGCTGGTATTTCACACGAGTCACGCGCGAGATCTCATTCGCTAAGTCTAGGTTCGCTTTTTGTTCTTTCATGGATTCCAAAGCGTTCTTCATCGTAATACTCGCCTGAGAACGTTGTAAGTCGATGGACGACTTTAACAAGCTGTAGGACTGGCGCACCTTTTGCAAGTTGTTTGCGGATTGAACCGCCTTGTATTTCTTCGAGAATCCGTCAAAAATCGGGATCTGCAAGGCCACCGTTACAGCGGCGTTATCGAACCATTGTTTGGTCATCAAATCACTGAACGCATTCGCTCCCGCGTTGTAACCGTAGTTCGCATTCAACACTAAACGAGGTAAATAACCCGCCTTAATGCTCTTCAAATCCAGTTCTGCTAAATTTTCTTGCGTTTGTAAGATCGAATACTCGATGCGGTTTGCGTAATTGAAATCACCCGCAGCATTAGTATTAAACGTCGCTAGTTCCACTTTCTCTAAGCTTTCGCTCAAGCGAATCGGTTCTTCCATCGGAAAACCCATTTGGAACTTTAACAAGGAATAGCTCAATTCCTGTAAGCGATTCACGTTCTCTAATTCCGTGCGCAAGTTGTTCGCTTGCACATCTAAACGCTGTACGTCGATCTTTTCTACGAAACCTTGCTTGTTTAATTCGCGCGTCTCCTTTAACAAAGTGTCTAGACGAGCTAAGTTCAAGGCTAGAAGTCCTTGGCGCTTTTCATTCACCAAAATCCCGTAATAGGCCTTCGTCACATTCTCCGCTACTTGTTGCTTCGACTGAGTGACGGATTTAACGGCTAGATCCTTGTAAACAGAAGAAGCTTTCAGGCCTAATAAATACGTTCCGTCAAACACTAATTGGCTTAGTCCCACGTTAGCAAATCCCGAATTATCCACCCCGAATTTCGCGGCGATTAATTCTCCTTCTGCGGCAGCTGGATTGAAGATTTTAGCCGGAATAAACATCTTTTGTAAGATGATATTATTCGTTAGCGCGACGCTACCATTCACTTGTGGAAGTCCCATCGCTTTGATCTCATTGATTTTCGCACTCGCGTTCTGCAAGTCGATTTGGCTATTTTTCACTTGAACTTGGTGCGTAATCGCATAGTCCACGGCCTGCTTTAGGCTGTAGGTCTGTGCATTGGCTGCCAAAGAAGTCAATAAAAATAGACCGGCATAGATTTTTCTTAGGCGGATCATCATTTTAAATTGTTTTGGTAAGATGTGTAAAGCGTTAAACCTTTTTCTGTCAAAATGCCCCGCATAAAAATATCCAACATCACCAGTTGGGTTTCAAACAGGGGTAATTTATTGTTCGGGTAAAAATCGGGGTTGAAGGCTAAATTAACTTCGGCCATTCGCAAGCGGGCTAGTAATTCGAGATCGATGTCATTTCTGAAATACCCAAACTGCGCCCCTTTCTTAAAGTCCGCAATTAGATTTTCGTGAATGCATTTTTCTCCGTGTTCTGTAAAAAGTTGAAAGGCTTTGGGAAAGTATTTTTGTATTTCGAAAAGTAAGCGAGGATTCATTTGAGTTAACAAATCCTTTGTCATTTCGAATGACTTGAACATCTTCTCGATGACATTCGAATAAAGTCGATCTAGCTCTGCCCATTTCGCAACATCCTGCTCAATGAAGCCTTTCACGACTTCGTAGACCATCGAGTCTTTATCCGGAAAATGTTGATAAATCGTTTTTTTGGAAATGCCTAATTCCGTTGCAATGGAATCCATCGTCACGGTCTTTACACCGTAACGGAAGTACAATTCAGTTCCTTTGTCTAGAATACGCGATTTCATTTGCTTTCCCTTTTTAAATAGAGGAACGCAAAACTATGGAAACTTTCAGAGACTACAAAGTTTTCTTGTATTATTTTAAGATGACCGCACGGTTAAATTTGATTAACGGCCAAAATCATCCTGCAAACGGACGATATCCGATTCGTCTGACGGGTGCTCCACATCCGTATGTTGCCAAATCTCCGTCACCACTCCCCAGTTGTCTAAACCGACCAAACGGTGGCGCATGCCAGTGGGTAAGGTAATTAATTCGCCTTCTTGATAAACACCCGGAGCAGTTTGTTCATCCGTCTCGGAGATCACCACACCTACGGGACCTGAATGCACCGTCCAAACCTCCGCTCTACGGAAGTGGTATTGCCAAGACAAACGCTTCTGAGGGGCTACTACAAGAAACTTAGGGCTTAATTTTTGGGTGATTTGAATCGCGTTCATGGAAAGTTGCGGGAAGAACTGTGCCGCAAATTTGGCCGCTTGCGTCTCCTCTAATACAAAGAATCCTCCCCAAGGGCGGTTGTGGTCTTTGTCAATAATCGTATAGCCTTGAGAAAGGATGTAAGCTTCGACTTGTGCGAAGACTTCAGAGGCAGGAGTGGATGCGCTAAAATTCATAGCACAAAAATAAAAAAAAGACGGGAGAGCGTCCCGTCTTTTCAGTTCTATTTATCGAATGGTCAATTAGAGTGTCCAGCCGTTGCGGTATTCGCGTTTCACGAATTGATTCGCCGCATCGAAGTTCGTGATGCGCATGTTCTTTGCATCCCACTCCAGTTTTTGGCGACCAATGTATTTCGCGTTACGGCCCTCGCCTTCGCGTAACATGTACGAACGAATCGCTAGGTTACCCATTAATACGGATTCCGTAAACGGTGCCGCATAATCGAATGGAGAACTCACTTCCATGTTTCCGAAACCAGCTTTACAAGCTTCCACCCACTGCGTATTGTGACCGCTATCGCCGCCCTTCACACGCGCTAAGCTTGCTTTAGGAAGTTCTGACTCGTCTACACGAGCCCCGTTTCTAAATACTTTCGGATACATACCATACGTTCCGCAAGTCATGATACCTTTCGAACCGATTAAGATTACCCCGTTCGAACCATCTGGATCCCCAATAATTTCAGAGGCAGGAATTCCATCTGGATGCGGAGCGCGAAGACCTCCGTCAAACCAAGTCAATTTCACCGGTGAATTATTCTTCTTCGATGGGCCATAATGTAAAGTCACCATCGAGCTTGGAGGACATCCTTGTGGAATGTATTCCGGTGTCCAGTCTTGCAAGAAGACTGATCCTACCGAACATTCTACGTCGATCGCATCGCGGATACCTAACACCTTAAATGGAGGGTCTAATAGGTGACATCCCATGTCTCCTAGAGCACCTGTACCGTAATCCCACCAGCCTCTCCATTTGAATGGAAGTAAAGCCGGGTTATATTCTCTGTATTTCGCTGGTCCTAACCAAAGATCCCAATCTAACTCTGCCGGCGCTGGAGATCCAGCAGCAGGGTAAGCGATTCCTTGTGGCCAAACGGGACGGTTTGTCCATACATAGACTTCTTTCACTTTTCCAATCGCACCGCCATCGAACCATTCCATCATTTGACGAACGCCGTCTCCTGAGGAACCTTGGTTACCCATTTGGGTTACGACTTGCATCTCACGCGCTTTCTCGCCTAATAGACGCGCCTCGTAGATGTCGTGCGTTAAGGGTTTTTGAACATAGACGTGTTTCTTGCGACGCATCGCCTCCATCGCAATCGTGGCGTGGGTATGGTCTGGCGTAGAAACGATCACCGCATCTACGTTGCTACCCTCTTTATCTAAGGCAGCGCGGAAATCGCGGTATACATTCGCTTTTGGGAGGTCTTTTTTGATTCGCACCATTTGGCGATCATCTACATCGACGATAGCGACGATGTTTTCAGCCCCTTTGTTATAGGAATTCATAATGTCGCTGTAGCCTTTTCCGCCACCACCGACACCCATGATGTTTAATTTGTCTGAAGGAGCAGTGTAACCCTTGCCTAGCACGTGGCGAGGTACAATGTAGAAACTGGCTGCGGCTAATCCGGCTTTTTGCAGGAAGTTCCGTCTGGAAGTGTTACTCATAGTTGATAGGTTTTAATGATTGGATGTAAGTTTGTAAAAAAATAGTACAAAACAAAAAAAGGGGTCAGCTTTCGCTAACCCCTCTCAGTATAGAACAGGTGAATGTTACTATTCAGCTTTTTTAGATTTTTTCTCTAATTTTTTAATCGCTTGTTCTCTTTCAGCACCTTCCATTTGCTCTTTTAAAGCAGATAAAGCACCGATATCGCCCATAGTCGATTTTTCAGCTGTTACACTTGCAGGCTTGTCAGCAGATTTCGCTGCTTTCTTTTTCTCTGGCTTCGCAGCTGCAGCATCTGCCGCTACTTCTTCCGCCGTTGCCGCCGTGAATGTACGTGTGTGTGATAAGATGATTTTGCGATCTTCTTTGTGGAATTCTGTTACCACGAAGTCTAACGCCTCACCTACCTCAGCAACTGACTCATCTGCCTTAGTTAACTGCTTCAAAGGAGCTAATCCTTCGATACCGTATGGCAATTCTAACACACCGAACTTCTCGTTTTTAGAGATGATCGTTGCTTTGTGAGTTGAACCTAAAGTGAACACACTTTCAAATGTATCCCAAGGGTTTTCTTCTAATTGTTTGTGGCCTAAAGCTAAACGACGGTTGTCCGCGTCTAATTCGATCACTACAACATCTAAAGAATCACCTACTTTAACGAATTCAGATGGGTGCTTGATTTTCTTTGTCCAAGACAAGTCAGAAACGTGAACTAAACCGTCGATTCCTTCTTCTAATTCTAAGAATAAACCGAAGTTAGTCAAGTTACGAACCGTTCCTTTGTGCTTCGTACCGATTGCGTATTTCGCTAATAAATCAGTCTTAGTCCAAGGATCTTCTGTTAATTGCTTGATACCTAGAGACATCTTGCGCTCAGCACGATCTAATGTTAACACGACTGCTTCCATTTCGTCGCCTACTTTCAAGAAATCTTGTGGGTTACGTAAGTGTTGAGACCATGACATCTCAGACACGTGGATTAAACCTTCAACGCCTGGCAATACTTCTAAGAAAGCACCGTAATCAGCTACGTTAACGATTTTACCTTTTACTTTCGAACCTACTTCAGTTCCAGCAGCTAAAGCTTCCCAAGGGTGCGCTTGTAATTGCTTCATACCTAAAGAGATACGTTTTTTGTTTTCGTCGAAGTCTAATACCACCACTTGGATTTTTTGATCCAATTTCAATACCTCTTGTGGGTGGTTGATACGACCCCATGAGATATCTGTGATGTGAAGTAAACCATCTACACCACCTAAATCGATGAACACACCGAAATTAGTCATGTTTTTGATTACACCTTCTAGTACTTGACCTTTATCTAAGTTCGTTAAGATCGTTTGACGTTGCGCCTCTAGATCTTTCTCGATTAATACTTTGTGAGACACAACTACGTTGTCATTTGTGTGGTTGATTTTAACCACCTTAACCTCCATGTTTTTACCTACGAAAATATCGAAGTCACGGATAGGCTTCACATCAATTTGAGAACCAGGTAAGAATGCCTCGATTCCAAAGATATCTACGATTAAACCACCTTTTGTACGGCGCTTAACGAAACCATTGATGATCGTATCTTCTTCTAATGCTTTCTCGATGTTAGTCCATGCACCCATCACCTTAGCTAACTTACGTGACAACGTTAATTGTCCGTTTGCGTCTTCTTGGTTCTCGATGTATACTTCTACTTCGTCACCAGCTTTCAAATCCGGCATATCGCGGAATTCTGAAGCAGATACTAAACCATCAGATTTGAATCCAATGTTAATGATTACTTCACGGTCAGTCTTGCTTACTACAATACCTTTCACTACTTCCTTCTCAGTGACCGAGTTCAAGGTTGCTTCGATAGCAGCCTCCATTTTTTCTTTTTGCTCAGCAGAATAGTTTCCACCGAATCCTTTTCCTTCAACTAAATCCCAGTCGAAATCTTTTGGTTGTTTTGACATATTTGTTGCCCGTTTGGCTGTTTGCCTACATCAACAAGCTGGGCTAACCTGCTGAAATTAAGTTTGAAACAATTTTTAAATTGGGGTGCAAAGCTACGAAGAATAATTTTATTTTCCATCTTTTGTGGTAAATTGAACGCACAAACCTCGGTAACCTATGAAATATTGCTTTTTAGCCCTTTTTTTCTTGTCCCAAAACCTTTTTGCTATGCCTAATCCCGGAAAACCTTTCGGCCAAACGCCTGCGGGCGAGTCTGTTACCTTGTATACCTTGAAGAATGCCAAAGGCATGGAAGTTCACATCATGAACTACGGCGGTATCATCCAAAAAATCCTAACCCCAGATCGCAACGGAAAACTAGAAGATGTGGTGCTCGGATTTGAGACTTTACAAGAATACATCAAAGACACCCCCTATTTCGGAGCCGTGGTAGGCCGCTTCGGAAACCGAATCGCGAAAGGGAAATTCACGTTGGATGGGAAAGAATACACACTCGCTGCCCAAAACAACGGCCAACACCTTCACGGCGGCCTAATCGGCTTTGACAAGAAAGTATGGAAAGTGGAAGCGGCTTCCGCACAGAGCCTAAGCTTATCCTATGTTTCCAAAGATATGGAAGAGGGATTTCCAGGCAATTTGAGCGTAAAGATGACCTATACTTTGTCGGAGGACAACGAATTAGGGATATCTTACGAAGCCACCACAGATAAAGCCACCGTTTTGAATTTGAGCAATCACTCTTATTTCAACTTGAGTGGAAACGCGAAACGCGATATTTTGAACCAGGAAGTGCAGATTGATGCGTCGCGTTTAGTAGCCGTTGATAAGGTATTAATTCCGACGGGAGTACTCGCGCCAGTCGCAGGGACGCCTTTTGATTTTACAAAACCGCATGTCGTAGGCGATCGCATAAACGACACTTCCTCAGAGCAGATTGTGTTAGGCGGAGGCTATGACCATTGCTGGGCGTTGGATAAACCGGCGGGATCGTATGCGAAAATAGCGACGGTCCACGATCCTGTTTCGGGACGTAAAATGAACGTATCTACGGATCAGCCGGGCGTGCAGTTTTATACGGGGAATTTCCTAGATGGACATTTGACTGGGAAATACGGGGTGACGTACGGTAAGCGTTTTGGACTATGTTTGGAGACCGAGCACTTTCCAGATTCACCTAATCAACCTAATTTCCCGAGCACGGTTTTGCGCCCAGGGGAGGTGTATAAAACGAAAACAGCGTATCAGTTTAGTGTGAACTAAAGCGTTTTCGCTTCATTCCAGTAGATATCCATTTCTGCCAAAGTCATTTCGGAAAGCGCCTGGCCATTCTCTGCCGCGCGTTTTTCGAGGTGCTGGAAGCGTTTGATGAACTTTTTGTTTGTTCGCTCCACGGCCGTTTCAGGATTAATATCGATGAATCGCGCAAAGTTCACAAGACTGAAGATCAAATCTCCCAGTTCGCCCTCTGCCTCCGCTTTTCCAGTAGCATCGAGGTCTTTGCCCACAAAAGTCTCTTTGAATTCCCCCAGTTCTTCCTCCACTTTCTCCCACACCTGCTCTTTTTCTTCCCAGTCAAAACCCGCACCGCGCGCTTTTTCCTGTATCCGCATCGCCTTCACGAGCGCTGGCAATGAACCCGGAACGCCGCCTAACACGGACTTGTTCCCCTCTTTTAATTTCAAGGCCTCCCAATTCTGCTTTACCTGCTCCTCGGTTTCCGCGACCACGTCGCCATAAATATGCGGATGGCGACTAATCAGTTTTTCA
>JBJTMW010000058.1:0-6261 GCA_046070715.1 Aquirufa sp.
CCACCACTTCCTTCATCGCCTAACCAAAAGCCCAAAGGTGGAATTTGTGCCGAAATACGCCCGCCATCCCAAAATCCGGAATTAGAACCAGTTCCTAAAATACACGCAATTCCAGCCTCTTTCCCGCAAAGCGATCTTGCCGCGGCGATGAGATCGTTTTGTATTTCTAGCGAGCAAGTACTAGGGAAATACGGTCGAAAGGCCGCAGCAATCACTTCGCATTGCGCCTCGCCCGTTACTCCGGTACCGTAATAAAAAATAGCTTGAATGGGTAGACCCGTAAACCCGGTTAATACCTCCTTCTGGGCTGCAATGATGTCATCAGTGGTTTGGTAGTATGGATTAATACCCGCACTAGTAAAACTTTCATAAGCCGAAGCCGGATCCTTTATCAGTCTCCAGGCTGTTTTAGTCGAACCACTTTCAACGATTAATATCATACTAAGCTAAGATTCCGATGGGGGTAAATTTTTCAAAGACTTGCTCGGAATGTGGCGCATCAGCCAGTTCAGGGGTTAAATCCTGCCCCGCCCAATGTTCATAATGTTTGCCATTTCTCCACAGTTTGGACTCCGTCATGTCATAGATGAGGCCCTGAAAGGCCACCCAAATTTCAGGCTTGTCTTGCCCATTCCGAAGGGCTAACTGACTGCGCGTATATGTCTTCATATTTTACACGAAGCTAAATAAAAAGGGCCAAACCCGCCTTTTTTTCAGAAAGATTTTTAATTTTACATCGTAAAACGCTCGAACATGAAACAGTTCATTTTCTTATTATTGACCCTTTCTGTGCTCGCTTGCGGCGGCGGAGGGGATCCGGCACCCACTCCTACACCCCCTACACCTACGGTCAGCGTGTCCACTTTAGTGAAGAAAGTGTGGACTGTAAACACGGCGCAATGGGATGGCGTGACGAAATACGATAAAGCGGGCACCGCAAACGTGGTGCAAGGATACGCACAGTACAAATTAGATTTATCTACGGCAGGTTCGGTGACTTTAACGGAATTTGACGGAAAAATATTTACAGGAACCTACACCGTTGCGACGGATGGTCTTTCCCTGACTTTGAATGGATTAACCTCTGCGGATGGGGCTCCCACAGGAACTGGCGGTACGATTACCTATTCGATTTTAGTGACGCCTACGGCGACTTCCTTAAGTCTGCAACAAACCACCGCTTATGTAAAAGCAAGTAGCGCTATCGTCAAGTTAGCCCTAGTTAATCCTTAATTTGAATTAAATAAATGAAAGCCGTCCTCGTGGCGGCTTTTTGTGTTATATGGAAAAGAGAACAGAAATTGGAGAAATTGGTGAGTTTGGTTTGATTAACCATATTGCTTCTCAGTTTACAGAAAAACAGGAGTGGACGGACTTGGGTATCGGAGATGATACCGCGGTTTTGGATCCTAAAGGAAATAAGGTCGTTACCACGACCGAATTATTCATCGAGGGTGTCCATTTTGACTTAGGCTATACGCCGCTGCAGCACTTGGGATTCAAAGTGGTTTCTGTGGTGCTCTCGGATATTGCGGCGATGAACGCCATCCCAGCCCAAATCACGATCGGATTAGGTTTAAGTAATCGCTTTTCGGTGGAATCCGTAGATGCTTTGTATGAAGGGATTCGCTTAGCTTGTGAAGAATATAAAGTGGATTTAGTGGGAGGAGACACGACTTCTAGCCCTCAGGGCTTGATTATTTCGATGACTGCCACGGGTGTGGTAGAAGCAGATAAATTAGTGCAACGTGGCACGGCAAAGCCTAATGATGTGCTCTGTGTAACAGGGGATTTAGGGGCGGCGCTGATGGGCTTGCATTCGTTAGAAAGAGAAAAACAGGTATTCTTGTCTAATCCGGATATGAAACCGGAGCTTGAGGGGAAAAGCTATGTGGTTTTGCGTCAGCTGAAACCGATGGCACGTTTCGATATGATTCACGAATTCAGAGACTTAGGGGTAGTTCCTACCTCGATGATCGATTGCTCGGATGGCTTAGCGTCAGAAATCATCCACTTGTGCAACGCCTCTGGTTTAGGCGCGCGTATTTTCGAGAAAAACATCCCGATTGATGACGAGACCTACCTAGCCGCAACGGAATTTAACGTGAGTCCTTTGACCGCGGCCTTGAATGGTGGGGAGGATTACGAATTAGTATTTACGGTTTCGCAGGAGGATTTTCCCAAAATAGAGAAGATCGCTGACGTGACCGCGATCGGTTATATGACGAACATCGGTAACGAAAGAGTGATGGTGATGAAATCGGATGCAATCGTAGATTTAACGGCGCCGGGTTTTGGAAAAGGGTAGACCATTCGTCTACTTTTTCAGCCGTTTGATAAATTTAAGGCCATAATCGTTTTTAAATTGGTAATTTTGTCATTGAAATCTAACCGTGTTTAGAAGATACAAATTATGACGAAGTCTTCCTTCATTCGGAAATATTCTAACCGCTTTCTCTCGAGATGGCTGGTATTAGTCTTTGACTTAATCATTGTCATTTTCTCTTTTTCGATTGCGACCTTGTTGCGGATGAATTTCCAATTAACGGAAATTGATTTCTCGGTGTTCGCTTCTCAGCTAATCTTTGTTTTAGGGCTTCGTCTGTTAGCCTTTTTGTACTTTCAGTCCTATGCTGGGATTATTCGACACACCAGTATTGAAGATGCCATTCTCATTTTGAAAGCCGTTTTCGCGGGTTCTTTTGGGGCCGTGCTTGTTTCTGCGGTCATTCGAAATTCCCTCGGTTTTGAGCACGTCTTTAATTTATCGGCGTCCATTTTAATTATTGACTTTTTTATCTGTCTGTTCTGGATGGTTATTCTTCGCTTTTTTGTGAAGAGCTTCTACGAATCCTTTGTCAATCAGTTTAAGCCTACAATCGGAGTTTTGATCTATGGGGCGGGTTATACGGGTATGTTGACGAAGAATGTGTTCCAAACGGATCGCAGCACAAACTATAAGATTCTCGGTTTTATCGATGACAACGAGTCTAAAATCGGTAAGACGATTGAGGGGATTAAAGTCTATAGCTTACCTGAGGTATTAGATAAGTTTGTGGGTTCGAATGATGGTTTAGAGGTAATTATGGCCATCAATAATATGTCGGCAAAATCGAAACGCAAGATTTCGGATATCTTCTTAGATCGCGGCGTGGTGGTGAAAGCTCTTCCTCCGGTAGACAAGTGGGTAGAAGGCGAATTTGCGATGAATCAAATCCACAACGTGAAGATCGAGGATCTATTAGGTCGCGAAGTGATTCAAATGAATAACAAACGCATAGGAGAAGAGATTTCTGGCAAAGTAATCCTTGTGACCGGTGCGGCGGGATCTATCGGTAGTGAAATTGTTCGTCAATTGATCGCTTATTTTCCAGCTAAATTAGTGCTGGTCGATCAAGCGGAATCGGCTTTGTATGATTTGGAATATGAATTAGCAGGCAAGGTTCCTACGAATGTGCAGTTAATTGTGAATGTGGCGGACGTATCTGATACGCGCCGTATTAGTAAGATTTTTAAGAACCATCGTCCCGATATTATATTCCATGCGGCAGCCTACAAGCACGTTCCGTTAATGGAGAACAATCCGTATGAAGCGATTAAGACGAATGTGATCGGTACACGGATCTTATCTGAATTAGCGGCTGAGGTAGGGGTAGAGAAATTTGTGATGGTTTCGACGGATAAGGCCGTGAATCCTACAAATGTGATGGGGGCGACGAAGCGTTTAGCAGAGATGTATACGCAGTCGATGAACCAGCTAGAAGGGGTGAAGACGAAGTTTATTGCGACGCGTTTTGGGAATGTATTAGGCTCTAATGGTTCGGTGATTCCGTTGTTCAAAAAGCAAATCGAGCGAGGTGGTCCTGTAACAGTAACTCACCCAGAAATTACCCGTTATTTCATGACGATTCCAGAGGCTTGCGAACTCGTGTTAGAGGCAGCAACGATGGGTCAAGGTGGCGAGGTTTTTGTCTTTGATATGGGCGAATCGGTGAAGATTATTGACCTAGCGAAGAAGATGATCACCTTGAGTGGTTTACGCGTCGATAAAGATATTGAGATTCGCTACACGGGTTTGCGCCCGGGCGAAAAGTTGTATGAGGAGTTGTTAAATAACGACGAAAATACGCTTCCTACCCACCACCCTAAGATCTTGATCGCAGAAGTCAATACGCCTTCTTATGCCTATATGGAAGTGGCGACGAATGATTTGAATCACTTATTATCGAGTGGTACGAACAATTCGATTGTAGCTAAAATCAAGGAAATTATTCCGGAGTACAAATCAAACAATTCCGTGTTTGAGACCTTAGACAAGAAATCGTCTAAATAACCCCTGCCTTCTTAACGATATAGATAGCCGCCAGTGTAAATAGCGGTGCTGCTGCTACGTCTAAGCTATAATGTACGTGCTGAAGTAATAATAAGCAGACCAGAACGACACTTAGGGCGATAGCGATGCGTCTTTCTTTTGCCGTAGGTAAAAAGAAGCAAACAAAAACCATGGTCGCCGTATGGCCAGAGAAAAAGAGATCTTTCGTGATGGCCATGTTCTCTCCGTAGATGAAAATTTCAGCCAAGGGATCGTGTAAATCGACTAAACCAGCAGGTGGATTTAGAGCTACTAAATAGATGCTTAAAAAACGAAATAAGGTTTCGATATTGAATGCCCAGGCGAACCAAACAAATCTTTTAGGATCTTGCAGTAGGCGGTATAACAAATAAATAACGGACAAATAAATGATACCAAAAATAGGGTAGGAAACATTTAGGGCCGGTAGAGCGTTAAGTAAAGGATCGTTCCACTGGATGCCTTCGCGTACTTGAATCCATTGGAAATAATCGTCCGCTTTAAAGGGGAAAATGAGGAACACCGCTAAGGCTCCTATGAACTGTAGGACGAAGGTGCGGTCAGTAAAGGCGGCTTTCCAGGATTGTTTCAAGTTTGGACGAAAATTAGGTAATTTGGGAAGCGAAATTAGTGCTAAAAAACAATAAGATGAAAAAGATCTCGAAAATTACGGTAATTGTGTTGAGTATCATCACGAGCGCTTTTCATTTTTCGTGCGGAAGTGCCGGCGAAAAAAAGGAGGCAGGTTTACAAAATCAAACAAATAAGATGGATCAGAAATTAGAAAAAATAACGTTTGGGGCGGGATGCTTCTGGTGTGTGGAGGCCGTGTTTCAGCGCGTAAAAGGGGTAAAATCGGTGACTTCTGGCTATATGGGCGGGAAGATCAAGAATCCGACCTATCGCGAGGTTTGTTCAGGGTTAACGGGTCACGCGGAAGTATGTCAGTTAGCCTATGACCCAAAGGAAGTGGATGTGGCGACGTTGTTGGAGATCTTTTGGCAAACACATGATCCTACCACTTTAAATAGACAAGGAGCGGATACAGGCACGCAATACCGTAGTGCGGTGTTTTTCCATACGCCGGAACAACAAAAAGAAGCGGAGGCTTGGAAGCAAAAGTTGAATGCGCAACACGTTTTCCCTAATCCGATTGTAACGGAGATTACTCCAGCATCTGAATTTTATGTAGCGGAGGATTACCACCAGAACTATTTCAATGAAAATGGAACGGAGCCTTATTGCCAAATCGTCATCAAACCCAAAATGGATAAATTCCTGAAGGCGTTCAAGTCTAAACTGAACTAGAATCCGCCTTTGTCGTAGAAACTACGTCTGCGAGATAGTTTCAAGTCTTGCAATAGCGTAGATTTTACGCGAAGGTCAAAGGAATAATTACTCGCGCGTCCATAGAATGGGCTCGCGATAGGTGTCCAGTTAAAGTTCATTTCCCAGCAATGTAGGTCGCGGTGCACGGACATGTTCGTGTAGGTCAATCCTTTGTATTTGAAGTCAAAACCGGACGTCACGGACACTTTCCACTTTTCGGAAAGACTTAGATCTCCTTGGAAACTTAGGCCACTGATGTTTTGTGGCGAGGCTAAGCCCGTCTTGTTCATGCTGTATTGGTAGGAGAACGAGAAATTCCAAGGCACATTCCAGTCGACATAGTCGTCTAGGTTTCGGTTAATTTGATTCATTTGAGCCTCGCTGGCATTCTTGTTCTCTTTAGGCTTAGGCTTTCCAGCAGAGAAGCGGCGACCGATCGAGAAATTAAAGCCTTGCAAGCGCGCTAAGCCCGCCCCTTGGCTGAACATGAAGTCAGGGGTTCTACGTCCGATATCAAAGAATAGCGGATCCGCCACATATAAATACGGATCAAAACTTCCGCCCATATTGATGTCAAAATC
>JBJTMW010000059.1:0-8896 GCA_046070715.1 Aquirufa sp.
TTTGTTCGTTTTCTTTCTTTTTCATGATACAAAATTACGATTGCGTTCTTCCCTTTACAAATTCAATACCAAAAACAATTTTCTGACACTTTGGCATAAATGAAATGACCTTCGTAATTTTAAACAAATGTCAAAAAGTCCCACAGAAATTTCACGTTTAATTAAGGCCAAAGCACAGTCTTTTGGTTTTGCTTTTTGCGGTATTTCAGAGGCTGGATTCTTAGAGGAAGAAGCGCCGCGTTTAGAGGCATGGTTGAACTCAAATCAACACGGCGAAATGGCCTATATGGCGAATCATTTTGATAAACGACTGGATCCACGGAAGCTGGTGGACGGTTGCCAAACCGTCGTTTCACTAGTCTATAATTATTTTCCGGCAGAAGAAATGGAGGTAAATGATTTCAAGATTTCTAAATATGCTTACGGCGAAGATTACCACCGGGTCATAAAGGACAAGATGCAGGAATTGTGGGATTCTTTGCAGCAGGAGGTAGGGGAGTTCTCTGGTCGGATGTTTGTCGATTCGGCACCGGTATTAGAAAAAGCGTGGGCGAAGAAGTCTGGTTTGGGTTGGATAGGGAAGAATGCGAATTTGATTATTCCGAGAAAGGGCAGTTTTTATTTTTTGGCAGAACTCCTGATTGATTTGAAAGCAAGTCCGGATGGGCCGATTAAGGACTTTTGCGGCACCTGTACGCGTTGCATCGACGCTTGCCCTACCGATGCGATAACGCCTTATGTGGTGGATGGTAGCAAATGTATTTCCTATTTTACGATTGAGTTAAAGAATCAAATGCCAGCCAGTTTGCAGGGAGATTTTCAAAACTGGATTTTTGGCTGTGATATTTGCCAAGATGTGTGTCCTTGGAATCGTTTTTCGAAGCCGCACGATGAACCGAGATTTGAAACGAATCTACAAGAGGTGGATTGGGAGAGCTTGTCTGAAGAAGTGTTTCAAACCCTTTTTCAATATTCGGCGATTAAGCGAACGAAGTTAAAGGGCATTCAGCGAAACATCGATTACGTGAAAAAAAAGAGGCCGTGAAACCACGGCCCTTTTTCAGCAAAATAAAACCCTAAAGTGAATTTCGTATAATCAGGCTGGGTTCGATGATCTCAGCCGTCTTTTGATTGTTAAGGATCATTTCGGCCGCTTTTTGGCCTAACTTCTCCGGATGAGTACTCACCACCGTGATTCCTCCAGCAATTATTTCCTTGAAGGGATGATCATTCAAGGAAATGATGCCTATATCTTGACCTAAAGTCCAGTTCTTTTTCTCCGCGTATTTGATAGCCTGGAAAAGATCGGTATCCGACAAAGTGAAATAAATCTCCTTTTGTTGAAAATCGTCCTCTTCTAGGCCATCTAATACTTGGAATTTCAATGAATTCGCTTCGCAGAATTCACTACACGCATTGATTAATTCAGGATCGAAGTATTCATCTTCGCTCAAAACTAAATTAAGGCTGCGGTACTTATTAAACAGGTTTAGTTGGGTATTAAAAATCTTTTTAAGCGATGGGTTGGGTGGGCAGATGAGACTGGAGTGACGGATGGTTCCGAAGTTTTGGTCCAATAATATCAAGCGATCCCCCGCTATTTTCTGTAATATCTTCACCGTTTCCTCATCCTCATCGATTAAATGGGGTTGAATTAAGTAGTAATGGTAATTGCCTAATTGTTGTCCAATGATTTCTTTAAACTCTCTCGGCTTGTATTGGTAGGTATAAATGTCCACCATCACATTTTTGCCAAAATGATCTAGAAATGCATTGTACAAAGTTTGGTTTGTTTCCGTCATCCGACCGATCAAGAAAAGGACTTTCGTCTTTACCTTCAAGCTCGATTCAGAGATGAAATAACCTTTGCGGAAAATGGACGTGATCGCACCCATTTTGTGTAACTCGGTGTAGGCTCTTTCCACGGTGTCGCGGGAAAGGTAGCATTCTTCCGAAGCCTCATTAATGGAAGGCAATCGCTCGCCAGGTTTTAATTCTCCCATCTCAATATCCTGCAAAAGTGAGTTCACTAATTGCTGGTACTTAGGGAGTTTATTTCCTGAATTCTTTACGTTAAATGAAACAAATGTTTTATTCATGTCGAAGAAAAATGCTTGGCTCAAAATTACTTGTACAGCATTGTTTAGCATAGGACGAATCTTTCAAATACGAGGACAATTCTTGCAATTGCTTATTTCAGGATAAATCCGTCCAATTTCCTGGTATTATTCCCTAATTTTAAGATTCGAATGAAAAGACTGTTTTTCTTCTTGGCCTTGTGCAGTGTTTTGAGTCTTCAGGCTCAAAAACAGACGCGCTATGAACGATTGAGTACAGCCTCCGGATTGTCTCAAAGTTCGATTTACAAAATTATTCAAGACAAGAAGGGCTTTCTATGGTTCGCGACGGGTGATGGTTTGAATCGCTATGACGGACATAATTTTAAGATTTACCGCAATGATCCGAGTGATCCCAAAACCCTGAGCGGAAGTGAAATTTTTACGGTAGCGGAAGACGATGAGGGGAATTTATGGGTGGGAACGCGTAATTCAGGATTGAATAAGATTGAATTAGCCACGGGTAAAATTACGCGCTTTACGAAGGGGCCAAGTGGGCAAGATTTGTCCAATTCCAATATCCCAAGTATTCTTAATATCGGTAAAGGCAAAATGGGCGTGGCTGTTTTAGGGCTGGGTTATTTAGTCTACGATATTCGCTCGAATCAATTAGTAAAATCAGAATCGGAGTGGAAGAATCCGATTGTAAAAGAGGTAGTCCGCTTGTTCAAACATTCCTCGGGAACAGTTTGGATGGGGACTCGAACGGGTTTTTTAGTATCTCAATTAAACGCGCATAGTTTTATTCCCTATCAATTTGGGGCGAATACCTATCGGGTTCGGGCGTTATTGGAGACGAAAAATGGGGATATTTTAGTAGGAACGGATGGTAAAGGAATTTACCGTTTTACGCCTAAAACCCAGCAGTTCAAGGTTGTTTTTTACCGAGCTTCGGATCCCTTGTCTCGTCAAAATATCGTGACTTCGTTGGCCAAAGACGCGCTGCAAAATCTCTGGATCGGAACTGATAATGGGGTATACAAGCTCAATGGGGAAGATTTTAAATCCTATACCAATATCCCTTCTAATCCAGATCCGGAATTAGGACTTTCCTCTAATTCCGTGATGAGTCTTTTTACGGATGCGAATCAAAACACCTGGGTAGGTACCTGGGAAGCTGGTTTGAATATTTCCTTTTTCCAAAAGCCTCGTTTCGCCGTCCTGCGCTACAAACCTAACACCCTGCAAGGCTTATTGAGTAATAAAGTAAGTACGTTGTTAGCGGATGGGGACAAAGGCGTTTGGGTGGGAAGTAATGTGGGTTTATCCTATTTTAATCACAAATCTGGCCAGGTAACGCATTATCTCCAAAGTGCGTCCAGCAATAAATTGAACTCCACGGAAACGTATGATGTCAATTTTATCTACCCGTCTGGCGATGGAGGTGTCTGGGTGGGGCTTTGGGGAAAAGGAATTAACCTATTTACAAAAGAGCGCCAGCTGAAAGATTTTCCATTTAAACCCGGCGTTAGAGAGGCGAACTTTAATACCCTAGAACCTTTTCATTCGGAGTTTTTGTTAGGAACGTCGGGAATGGGCGTCGTTGCTTTTAATCCCTTTACGAAACAATACCGAGTACCTTTTGCGGAACTAGGGAAACAAAATTTCTGGAACAAATCAATTGCGGCCATTCGGGTTTTGAATGGGAATGAAATTTGGGTGGGAACGGTGGGTTTTGGCTTGTATGTGTTGGAATTGAATACGGGGAAATTGCGCCATTATGTGAAATCAGCGGAAGCGGGAGCTTTGAGTTATAATCACGTGAATAAAATTTACCAAGATCGGCAGAAAAGGATTTGGGTGATGACGCAGGGTGGAGGTTTGAATCAATATTTGGGGGCGGAAAAAGGCTTTAAAGTGTACACGGTAAACAATGGTTTGGGTAGCAACTCGTTGCGTGGAATGCTAGAGGATGTGAAAGGGGATTTGTGGTTCAGTACGAATGGCGGGATATCGAAGATGGATGGAAGGACGTTGAAATTTGTCAATTTCGAAGAAGCGGATGGATTGCAAGGAAAGGAATTTATGACGAATGCGGTGGCGAGAAATAATCAAAATTGGTTGTTTTTTGGCGGTGTAAATGGCTTGAATTATTTGAAATCGGATAGTTTGCGGATGCGATTAGATGTGCCTCCCGTTTATTTTACGAAACTCAAAATCTTTAACAAGGACGTGGAAGCGGGTGAAGAAAATTCTCCGCTGGCGGTGGATATCTTGTCCACAAAACACCTCGTTTTGCAGCCAGATCAATCGGTGTTTAGTTTGGATTTTGTGGCTTTAGAATACCAGAGGCCTAAAAACAACCGCTATGCCTATTACCTAGAAGGCTTTGAAAAAGACTGGAATCTCGTAGGCACGCAAAGGTCAGTGACCTATACAAACTTGAGTCCGGGAGATTATGTGTTTAAGGTGAAGGCGAGTAATTCGGACGGTATTTGGGCAGAAAAACCCTATGAATTAATGATTACAGTATTGCCGCCTTGGTACCGCACCTGGTGGGCCTACCTGCTTTATGCCGTTATGCTAGCGGCGATTATTTATGCCTTTATTCGAGAGGTGAGGGTGCGAGAGGCCTTTAGGACGGATATACGTTTAAAGGAGATCGAGAAGGAACGTATTCAGGAATTAGAGCAAGTAAAGACACATTTCTTTACGAACATCTCGCACGAGTTAAGGACTCCTTTGACCCTTATTACCAGTCCATTAGAAAAGTATTTTATCTCGAATGCGAGTCTGAATAAAGACCAAAAGACGAAGATTAATTCGATTTACCAGAATGCCCAAAAACTTCTGAGACTCATCAATCAGCTACTTGATTTGTCCAAAATCGAATCCGGAAACGTTCAACCCGTCGTGGAAAAGCACGATTTGATTCGTCAATTGCATTCCATCAAACAGAGCTTCGATGCTTATGCTCAGCAAAAGCAGATTAAATTGAAATGGGACGTACCGGTGGAATCCTTATTTGTGTATTACGATGCCGATATCATCGAAAAGTGCGTCACGAATCTGTTATCGAATGCCTTTAAATTCACTCCAGAGGAAGGAATCATTGGGATTCGGTTGGAATTGCACAAGGTGTACCAAGGCACAACAGAATCGATTAAACGCGTTTCGATTCACGTTTCTGATACAGGAAAGGGCATTAGTGCGGAACATATTCAGCATATTTTTGACCGCTTCTACCAGATTCCAGAGAAAGTGGATCGCGTAGGAACGGGAGTAGGGCTTTCGCTTTGTAAAGAATTGATGGAAGTTCACAGAGGTTCGATTGAGGTCCAAAGTGACTTGGGAGCCGGTTCTGACTTTAAAATCCATTTCCCTGTTACCCTGGAGGCCTTTGATCCAGCGTGGGTAAAATCGGGGTCGAAAGAAGTCAAAGAGTCAATAAGTCAAAAAGTCGACTCAGCCCAGGTTATTCAACAAGAGAAACAGATTTTGTTAATAGTAGAAGATCACGTCGAAATGCGGGCCTTTATTCGCGAGATTTTTGAAGGAAGCTTCCAAGTGATAGAGGCGGATCGAGGAGAGACGGGCCTAGAAATGGCCTTGACTTATTTGCCTGATGTAGTGATTACGGATTGGATGATGCCAGGTATGTCTGGAGTAAATTTATGTAAATCAATTCGAAAGAATCCGAAGACGAGTCATATTCCAGTCGTTATTTTGACCTCCAAAAGCTCTCAAGAAAGCCAAATCGAAGGAATGCAGTCTGGCGCAGATGATTTTATTTCCAAACCATTCCACGCTGATATTTTGGAATTAAGAGTGGCTAAACTTTTAGAAGCCAAAGAGCGTCTGCGCAAAAGCTGGCAAGAATCTGTTCTAAATCAAGATTTACAAAAGGAAGTCGTATTTGAAGATGAATTCCTCTCTAAAGCGACGCAAGTCGTTATTTCTCACCTAGATGAGGTGGATTTCGATGTGGAGCATTTGGAACAGGCAATGGATATGAGCAAAATGCAGCTGTATCGTAAATTGAAAATGTTAACTTCGCTGGCAGGAAACGAATTTATTCGCTCGATACGTTTACAACAGGCTCGATTGCTATTAGAAAAAGGTCAATTGAATGTGTCTGAAATTGCCTACCAAGTAGGATTTAATGACCCAGCCTATTTCACGCGAGCCTTTAAAAAACAATACGGATTCGCTCCTAAAACATTCCTTACTAAAAAATAATATGCGCAAATTATCCCTTGTTCTTGTCTGTGGTTTCTTAGTTTCTTGGGGCTTTTTAGCTCATAAAACCCTACAGCAGATCGCTATTTACCCTTTGCCGGCAGATTTAGGTCTGTTTTTCTATGCAAATCAGGACTATATCGTGCAGCAATCCATTCGCCCAGGTGTGCGCCGTAAAGATGACAAGACGGAGGATTCGAAGCATTATTTGGATATGGATGCGAACGTTTTTGGTCCTAATTACAAGACAGACATTCCACACGATTTTAAACAAGCCGTGGCGAAATATTCCTTCGACAGTTTACGTAAAGAGGGTTTAGTGCCGTGGGAAGTGAATCGCGTATATGGTCGTTTAGTGAATGCATTTAAGCAGGAGATGCGAGATTCGGTCTTATTCTATGCGGCTGATTTAGGCCATTATGTATCAGATGCGCACGTTCCATTACATACTACGAAGAACCACGATGGTCAATTAACGAATCAAAAAGGGATGCACGTGCTGTGGGAATCCCTTGTTCCAGAAGCGCAACTAAAGAATTATGCCTTATATCAGCCTCAAGCGGCATCTTACATTGCCAAACCTCAGGATTTCATTTTCCAAGTCTTATTAGAGTCACACGCGATGCTACCTGAAATGTTTAAAGCAGAAACCGAGGTTCGCCAGGCTTTAGGGGAGGAGAAATCCTTTAAAATGGTGGAGCGTTATGGCAAAACACAGCGTTATTATACGGACGAATTTATTCAAGCCTATGCCGCTAAATTAGGTTCTTCTATACAGGCACGCATGATTCAATCTTCTCATCGAGTGGCGTCCTTTTGGTATTCGGCTTGGAAAGATGCGGGTTCACCTGCCTGGGTGACGAAGGAAATTAGTGCGGATAAGAAGGCGGCTTTTGAGTCAGAGAAGGCTCTTTGGAAGTCAAATACCTTGATTTCGACGGGACAACTACTCTCTTTGCACAAATAATGCAGCAAATTTTAGTTCTTTCAGATACCCATTCCTACCTCGATCCGCGCTTGATTCCACACGTGGAAGCTTGCGATCAGATTTGGCATGGGGGAGATTGGGGCTCGGTGGCGGTGGCGGATACGCTCATGGGTTTTGGAAAACCTGTGTATGGTGTGTATGGAAATATCGATGACCGGACGATTCGGAATATGTTTCCCAAAATCGCTCGCTTCACCTGCGAGGAAGTAACGGTCGCTATGACGCATATTGCTGGAGCGCCATCTTCCTATAAACCCGATGCATTGGAGACTTTTTCGATGGGAATACCCATGATCTTTGTCTGCGGCCATTCCCATATTTTACAGGTAAAAAGGGATCAAAACCGAAATCAAATGCTCTTTTTGAACCCGGGTGCTGCCGGACAACACG
Source organism: Aquirufa sp. (assembly GCA_046070715.1). Classification (GTDB taxonomy): domain Bacteria; phylum Bacteroidota; class Bacteroidia; order Cytophagales; family Spirosomataceae; genus Aquirufa. The sequence continues at coordinate 7,675 of JBJTMW010000059.1, forward strand.
GATTTCATTCCGAGCAGACGGCGCTACAATTCAAGATTGATGGCAAGCGAATTTTTGATATGGAGCTGATTCAAATGCCCCGAATTCACACAAAAATCAAGTAGTTTGGAAAGATTGTACGTTTTCGAAGACGCTTCCTTTCTGGTAGGACTTTAAAATCCAGCCACCACCCACGACATCATCTCCTTCATAAAAGACGGCAGCTTGTCCTGGAGCAATTCCGGAAACATCAAAGGCGAAATCCACTTTAATGCGATCGCCTACTTGTTCAATGTGACCAGCGGTTCCGGCATCTTTATAGCGCACTTTGGTGATAGTTTCAATGCCCTCAGCAGGAATAGAAGCGTATTTTTGTAGGTTTAATTGACCTACCCACATTCCGGTGCGATTCAAGTCCTCTACTTTACCTATCACTACTTCATTCGTCTCTTTCCTGATTTCAATGACAAAGGCTGGATAGCCGAAAGCCTTTCCCAAACCCTTTCTTTGGCCCACTGTATAAAAGGGATAGCCCTCGTGTTTACCGATGATTTTTCCTTCGGTATCGATGAAATTTCCGCCTTTAACTTGCTCCTCTAGCTCAGGAACACGTCTTTTTAAGAATCCACGGTAATCATTGTCCGGTACGAAACAGATTTCATAACTTTCGGACTTATTGACTAAATCCACGAAGCCGCGTTCTGTCGCCATCTCGCGAATCCGAGCCTTTGTCAAATGACCTAAAGGCAAAATCGTGCGAGCTAAACTCTCTTGCGAGACACCCCAAAGCACATAACTCTGGTCCTTCAAAACATCTACGCCTTTGGAAATAATATGACGACCATTCTCTTCTCTGATCTGTGCATAGTGGCCTGTGGCAATAAATTCGCAGCCTAATTGATCCGCACGGCGCAATAAAGCGTCCCATTTAATGTGCGTATTGCACATCACGCATGGATTAGGCGTACGGCCTTCGATGTATTCATTCGTGAAGTAATCGATGACGGAATCACCAAATTCTTCTCTGATATCTAAAATGTAGTGAGGGAACCCGAGGGAAACGGCGATGTGACGTGCGTCATTGATGGAATCCAAAGAACAACAACCTGTTTCCTTTTTATCGCCACCAGAGCTGGCGTAATCCCAGGTTTTCATCGTCATTCCGATGACCTCATACCCTTGTTCGTGTAGTAAAACAGCTGCGACCGAGCTGTCAATGCCGCCGCTCATAGCGACTAAAACG
>JBJTMW010000060.1:0-3253 GCA_046070715.1 Aquirufa sp.
TAATCCTCGCACAAAAAATTCGTGACGGGGACCAATTGTCATTAGAGCGTCTAACAAAAGCTAACTTACGATTCGTGGTTTCTGTTGCAAAACAATACCAAAATCAAGGACTTAGCTTCGGGGACTTAATTAACGAAGGAAACTTAGGTTTGATCAAAGCGGCACAACGTTTTGATGAAACTCGTGGATTTAAATTCATTTCATATGCAGTTTGGTGGATTCGTCAATCTATCCTTCAGGCATTAGCAGAGCAATCGCGTATCGTTCGTTTGCCTTTGAACAGAGTAGGTTCTTTGAACAAGATTTCAAAAACATTCTCTGAATTAGAGCAAAAATTCGAGCGTGAGCCTTCACCAGAAGAATTAGCAGAGGTTTTAGAGATCTCTACCGGTGAAGTTGTAGATACCTTGAAGATTTCAGGTCGTCACGTTTCCATGGATGCACCCTTCGTTCAAGGAGAAGAAAACTCACTTTTAGATGTATTAGAGAACGATTCAGAAGACAAACCAGATTCTGGTTTGATTAACGATTCACTCCGTCGTGAAGTACAACGCGCTTTATCTACCTTAACTCAACGTGAGGCAGATGTAGTTACTTTGTATTTCGGCTTAAATGGCGAACACGCCATGACTTTAGAAGAGATCGGAGAGAAATTTAATTTAACGCGTGAGCGTGTAAGACAAATTAAAGAGAAAGCGATCCGTCGTTTACGACACACTTCTCGAAGCAAAGCACTAAAAACATATCTTGGATAATTTTTTAAAAGCCTCTTATGAGGCTTTTTTTTGCTATGGCATTTCCAAAAGGCATCATCGAACTAGTAGACTCTTTATACCAACAAGGTGTAAATGAGGCGGTTATATGTCCTGGATCAAGAAATGCCCCCTTAATGATCGCCTTAACCCGTCACGGCGGTTTCAAATGCTATTCCATCGCAGATGAACGTTCGGCTGGATTTTTTGGCCTAGGAATCGCCCTTAAAACGGGTCGTCCTGTCGTTATTTGCTGCACCTCGGGCTCAGCCGGATTGAATTTTGCTCCTGCCGTAGTCGAAGCCTTCTTCCAAGAAGTTCCCCTCATCGTCTTAACAGCAGATCGCCCTAAAGAGTGGATCGGTCAGTGGGATGGACAGACGATTTACCAAGAAAATCTATTTGGGAAGCATGCAAAGGCCTTTTTTGACTTTGAAACGGATGATTGCTCCACTGCTCCATTGACTGCTTTAGCGGAGCCGAAAGGCCCTGTTCAGATTAATGTGCCCATTAGTGAGCCGTTTTATCCAGAGCCAGGTTTTGTTTTGCCTAAAGCAGATAATAGAGTAGAGAGTAGAGAGTATAGAGTAGAGAGTAGAGAGTATAGAGTAGATTTTAGTTATTTTAATCAAGCAATCGCTTCTGCTGAAAAGATCCTCGTGACCGTAGGTCAAATGGAAGATAATTCGATCTTCGAAACACTTTCCGCTTATGGAATTCCGGTGATAGGAGATGCGACGTCGAATTGCGGGAGTACGATTGCACACGATTTGCTGTTAGCTGACGAATCAGTATGGCCAGCCTTACGACCTGATTTGCATATACACTTCGGAAAATCATTCGTTTCGAAGCGAATTAAGCAGTTTTTACGCAGCCAAAAGCCCAAGCAATCGTGGCTTATTCACCCGAATCCAAACGGAAGACCAGATCCATTCTTGTGTTTGACTCAGGTGGTTAATACAGATGCTGAAAGTTTTATTAAAGGGATTGAATGGACTTCGAAATCCTGGAACACTTGGAATTCAGCTAAAATCACTTCCTTACAAGCTGAATTTTTCGCTCAACCCAATTGGACCGAATTGCATTTGTATAACCAAGTAACAGAGGCGATTGAGCTAGAATCAGCCGAAGTACATATCGCTAACTCGCTTGCTGTCAGATACATTAACTGGACTTTGGCGAAATTCACAAATACCGAAGTATTCTCAAATCGAGGCACGTCCGGAATCGATGGATGCCTAAGTACATTGGTAGGTGCCGCTCAAAAGACAGACAAATTGTGTATTTCCATCATCGGAGATGTGGCCTTTCAATACGATCGCAATGCATTGTGGAATCACTATATTCCTGCAAACTTGCGCATCATCGTTTTTAATAATGGGGGTGGAGGTATTTTTCGGAACCTGGATGGAGCAAAAGACCTGCCAGAACTCGATGAGTTTATGGAAACGCGTCAAGGTTTTACCGCCGAAAATACGGCTAAAGATGCAGGAATCAGCTATTTTTCTGCCTCTAATGCAGGAGAATTAGACCTTAATTCTTTTCTACATAATCAAGGCCCGGCGCTCCTAGAAATTCACACGAATTCGATGGAGAACGCGGCAGAATTGAAAAAATACATGGCCTTATTTAAGGCTTGATTTGGCCTGAATTTTAGCCCAATTCTTTAAATACAACTCATTTTTCGGATCCTTTTCCAATGCCTTCTTTACGTAAGAAGCGGCTAAATCCCATTGCATTCGCTGAATAGCCAGGTAACCTAGGTTATTATTCAATAAATCCTGGTATTTCCCTGACTTCAAAGCTTTCTTGAAAACGGCTTCCGCCAGATCTATTTCGTTCATCTCTTGAAGTACAACGCCTTTATTAATCAAGGTTTCCACGGAAGTTGAATCAAGTGCTAAAGAACGATCATAAGAAGATAAAGAACCTGATAAATCCGCTTTTTGAAGTAAAATATCGCCTTTCAGAGTCCAGTTAGCGGCAGAATCTGGGAAAATTTTAACCAACGTTTCTACTGCGTTTACGGCTTCGTCCGATTGCTGTAAGGTTTGCAGCATTTCAGCCTTTTTAAAGAGGGCAGGAGCGAATTTTACATCTAGTTCCGTCGCTTTAGAGAAGTCCGCTAAGGCCTCGTCATTTTTTTCCAAAATTTGGTACACTAAACCCCGGTTATAATAGGCATCCGAGAAATCAGGGCGTTTTTCGATCGCCTCTGTATACCATTTAATGGCCTCACTGTATTCTTTTTCTTTCCATTTCGCATTTCCACGCAAAAAGAAAGCGCTTGATTCGCGTTTCTCTTCTTCGGAAGAATTGGAACAACTAAAAAGGAACAAGGAAGCAAAAAAGAATAGTACGTATTTCATCGATCTAAAAGAAAGTTCAATTTAAATAATTCAAATTTCATTCGCATCTTTGTAGCTTAATTAAATGTAAAATTATGGCATACGCAGAAATGTTAACCGATAAAGGGTTAATGAAAATCGAATTCTACACAG
>JBJTMW010000061.1:0-7798 GCA_046070715.1 Aquirufa sp.
GGGTTTTCGATAACCAAAATTTTGTAAGGTTGTAAACCAAAACCCGATGCTGAAAGGCGGATTGCTTCTAATAAAGAATCAATTTTTTCTGCGGAAACTTTGTTTCCGGTCATTCTTTTGGTAGCGTAGCGCCACGATAATGAGTCGATTAAAGACATAATGTAGATTATAGATTAGAGAGTGGAGATTATAGAGAAAATAGCTTTTGAACTATTTTCTGCGAATAAGCCTTAATAATTTATCGAACTAAATAATTCAAATTCTTTTACTCAATTGCTTCTAAAATGAGAGCGATAGAGAATCTATCGTATCTGAGTAAATTTAAATAGGGGGCGCATAAAATATGACGTAGCCCATTTTACAGCCCCCTATTTAAATTTACTCAGATACTAAAGATACTGTTAAAGCGAAATCATCAAAAATCGCCTTATCTCCAATCGACTCAAAGAATTTCTTAGAACCGTATTTGATGTTGAAGTCCGTACGATCGATTGTAATGTTTGCTTTCGCTGAAACCTTACCACCTTTAACAGCGATTTCAGCTGGGAAAGTGATTGATTTAGTGATTCCTTTTACTGTCAAGTTACCAGTTACTTGGTTTACTGCTACTTTAGTGATTACGAAAGAAGCTGTTGGGAATTTTTCTACTTCGAAGAAATCACCTGAAGTGATGTGTCCGATGAATTTTTGGTTATAACCAGCATCTGTGATATCTAAATCCTTGATTGTTTTCAAATCGATAGTAAAGTTACCACCTACTAATTTGTTTCCATTGATGCTCAATGCGCCAGCAGAGATACCTACTGTTCCGTTGTGCTCACCCGTTACTTTCTTCGCTAACCAAGCGATAGAACTAGCTGATTTGTTTACGTTCACTACTTTTGGTGCAGCTACACCAGCGAAAGTGATTAGGCCTAATGCCAAGGTTGCAATAACTACTTTTACAGATTTCATGTTATTTATTGTTTAATTGTGGAAAATACGGTTCTAAATTCGTCCAAAATTTGGTTCATTTCTTCTAGCTTTTTGATTCCTAAGGCATCGAAATGTTTTCCCCATGTCAGTTGAACATCATACACTTTGTCCAGTAATGCTAATCCAGCAGGTAAAATTAGGACATCCACAGCTCGGCGGTCTTTAGGGCATTCTCTGCGAAGGACTAATTTTTTTTCTACCAGTTTGTCTACTAAGCGAGAAGCATTCGACATTTTGTCCATCATGCGTTCCGTAATCGCTAAAACAGTCATGGGGTTTCCATGTTGTCCACGAAGAATACGAAGCACATTGTATTGTTGTACGGTAAGTCCAAAAGGCTTCAGCAATTCTTGTTGTTGTTGTACTATCCAGTTTCCCGTAAAGATCGCGTTAACGATGGCTTTTTCGGCTTCTGATTGAAATTTGCTCTGCTTTAAATCTTCGGAAATACCCATGGTGAAAATTTGATGTCATAAAATTAAATGTAATTACATTAAATACAAAGGAATATAAATTTATTTTTACCAAAACCCTGATATTTTTAATTTTTGGGCTATTTTTGAATATGCAGACATCCTTATCCCTCCAATATCCCTTTATTCTTGCTTCCAACTCTCCCCGCCGAAAAGAGATTTTACGTTCTGCCGGTTTCGATTTTTCCGTTTTACCCAGTGATGTGGATGAATCTTTTTCAGCAGATATGAAACCTCAGGAGGTGCCGGTGCATTTGGCAGAAAGAAAAGCGAATGAATTAGCGCGAATTTCCCCGAATGCCTTAGTATTGGCCGCTGATACAGTGGTTATTTTAGGGGATGATATATTGAATAAACCACAAGATAAATCGGAAGCGATCTTTATGTTGCAACAATTATCGGGGAAAACGCACGAAGTGGTAACGGGAATTGCTTTGCATACGCCTCAGGGTTTGTTTACAAAGGCTGATTCGGCGCTTGTTAAATTTAGAGTCTTTGAAGAATGGGAAATTGATTTCTATGTTCGCGAGGGATCTTGCTTAGATAAAGCAGGTTCTTATGGAGTACAAGATTTCCTAGGAATGGTAGGAATTGAGTCCATTCAAGGTTCTTTTTACACGGTGATGGGATTGCCCATTTTTGACGTGTATCAATTGATGAAACCGTACATATTGGATGGAAAGCAATTATTGATTAGATAGAAAAACTTTCTCCGCAACCACAAGTCCGGCTAGCGTTCGGGTTTTTGAATTGGAAACCTTTGCCATTTAATCCGTCAGAGAAGTCTAATTCAGTGCCAGCTAGGTAAAGAATTGATTTTTTGTCTACCATTACTTTAACGCCCTTGTCTTCGAAAATCATGTCATTTGGTTGTGCTTCTGCCGCAAAATCCAAATTGTACATTAAGCCTGAACAACCGCCACCTTCTACAGCCACGCGGATGTTGAATTCCTCCGTTAAACCTTCTTTAGAACGTAATTCTTTGATTCTATTGGCAGCTAAATCCGTGATCGTAAGCATAATGGTCGTATTTTGATGAAAATCTAGTACAAAAGTAGCCCTTTTTTTGATAAAAAAAACCGGTATTTAGAGTGAATCTAAATAAAGTCTAGTTTTTCAAAACCATAGGTCTTAATTTTGTGTTTCAATTGCAGATTAAAAACACATACCATGCTTTCAATAAAGAATTTACAAGCGAGAATAGGGGAGAAGGAAATCTTGAAGGGGATTAATTTAGAAATCAAAGCCGGTGAGGTTCACGCGATTATGGGACCTAACGGATCAGGTAAATCGACTTTGGCATCCGTATTAGCGGGTCGTGAAGATTACGAAGTGACCGGAGGATCCGTGGAATTTCTTGGAAAAGACTTACTGGATTTAGCTCCAGAAGAACGGGCAGCAGAGGGTTTATTCCTCGCTTTTCAATACCCAGTGGAGATTCCAGGGGTATCGACAACGAACTTTATGAAGTCAGCGGTAAATGAAATTCGCAAATACAGAGGAGAAGAGCCTTTGGACGCTGTTCAATTTTTGAAAATGTTCAAAGAGAAGATGAGCTATGTGAATATTGACCAAAGTTTATTGTCTCGTGCCTTAAACGAAGGTTTCTCCGGTGGAGAGAAGAAAAGAAATGAAATCTTCCAAATGGCTGTCTTAGAACCTAAGTTGGCCATTTTAGATGAAACCGACTCTGGTTTGGACATCGATGCGCTTCGTATCGTGGCAGAAGGAGTGAATAAATTGAAATCACCTGATAATGCGACGATTGTCGTGACGCACTACCAACGTCTGTTGGACTACATCGTACCCGATTTCGTGCACGTATTGTACAAAGGCAAGATTGTGAAATCAGGTGGAAAAGAATTAGCGCTTGAATTAGAAGAGCGTGGATATGATTGGATTATTTCAGCTTTAGGAGAATAAGATGTTGTATACAGAATTAACCTCATCGGCTAAGAAAGAGGCTTTAGAGCGTTTTAAGGCCAAAGGATTTCCGACTAATAAGTGGGAAGAATGGAAGTACGCGTCCTTGAAATCTTGGAATGATAAAGACCTTGATTGGGCTCCTGCTGCTTTGAATGAAAATCTTTCGGCGAGTTTACAGACCCAAAACGGGAACACTAGCTTCAAGGGCACTTTACCTGCTGGGGTGGAATTTATTTCATTCGATGCTTTCATTACAGCAAATCCAAATATTGCCGTTAAATGGGAACAGCGTTTACCTATTTTAGATCAGAATTCCTTATACGATTTAAACACGGCGCTGGTGGTTAATACCCAGGTTTTGTGGGTAAAAGCAGGCGTCTCGGTGGATCAGGCGATTACACATGATTTTATCTTGTCTGCGGCGAAAGCCTCGGCGGTTCAAAGTCGTTTGATCGTATATCTAGAGGAAGACGCTTCCTTGACTTTAATTGAGCGCGCATTTACGAAAGAGGGATCAGCGGAGGTATTGTCTAATTTTGTTCAGGAAATTTATGTGAACGAGAAGGCGAATTTGACCTATGTGAAGGAACAAGATTTGGCCCAAAACACCACTCACATCGATCATACCTTCATTACGCAGCTTTCGAATAGTCAGGTAGATTTATTTACTTTCTCGCTGAATGCTGCTTATATACGTAATAACCTGCATTTCTACAGCGATGGTGAAAAGGTGATTTCGAATCTGAATGGCCTTTATGTACCAGGGGAAGATCAATTAATGGATTCTCACACGGTGGTAGATCACCGCAAACCGAACTCCGAATCACACGAATTATACAAAGGCGTGTTGTTAGGAAATGCGACTGGGGTATTTAATGGTAAGATTTTTGTGCGTCCAGACGCGCAGAAGACGAATGCTTTCCAAAGTTGCAAAAACGTCCTTGCTTCCACTCGGGCGACGATGAATACGAAGCCTCAATTAGAGATTTGGGCGGATGATGTGAAATGTTCACACGGAACCACAACAGGTCAATTGAACGAAGAGGCTTTATTCTATTTACGTTCAAGAGGTATTTCTTTAGCGAACGCACGAACTTTATTGTTACTCGCTTTTGTTCAAGAGGTAATCGATCGCGTGACGCACGAGGAAACGAAATTACGTTTGACAGATAAAATTATTTCAAAAATCCAGACTTCCTTAGCGATTTAATCATGGCGGAAACATTGAATATAGATCAAATCAGAGCGGATTTCCCTGTTTTACATCAACAGGTGAACAAGGCCCCATTGATCTATTTTGATAATGCAGCAACTACCCAAAAGCCGAAAGCCGTTATTGATGCGCTTACGGCCTATTATGAGCAGGATAATGCGAACATTCACCGCGGTATTCACACCTTGGCAGAACGCGCGACATCTGCTTATGAGTTAACGAGAAAAAAGCTAGCGGCCTTTTTGAATGCTCCTTCTACAGACCAGATTATTTTCACGTCGGGTACGACAGCAGGGATTAATTTAATAGCTCAAACTTTTGGGCGGGCAAACGTGGGAAAAGGAGATCAAATCATCGTTTCTAACCTAGAACACCACTCAAACATCGTGCCGTGGCAGATGATTGCGGAGGAAAAAGGGGCGGAAATCAAGGTGATTCCAGTCAGTGACGCCGGTGTTTTAGATATCGAAGCTTTTAAAGCTTTATTGAATCCTAAAGTCAAATTAGTCGCAGTCAATCATGTCTCTAACGCGATTGGAACGATTAATCCCATTGCTGAGATTATTTCTTTAGCGCATGCAGTAGGAGCGAAAGTGTTAATTGATGGGGCACAATCCGTGGCGCATTTAGCGGTAGATGTGCAAGCATTGGATATGGATTTCTTCGTGTTTTCAGCACACAAACTTTTCGGCCCTACAGGCGTGGGAGTTTTGTACGGAAAGCGAGAATTATTAGAGTCAATGCCGCCTTACCAAGGAGGAGGGGAGATGATTAAAGAGGTGAGTTTTGCCGGTACAACCTACAACGAATTGCCCTATAAATTTGAGGCAGGAACGCCAAATATTGCGGATGTGATTGCTTTCGGAGCTGCATTGGACTATGTTCAAGCAATTCCTTCAGAAGCTTTAGCCGCCCAAGAAGAGGCGCTTTTAGCCTATGCTACACAGAAATTGCAAGCGATTCCGGGTCTACGTATCGTGGGAACGGCTCCAGAAAAGATTGCCGTTATTTCTTTCGTCATTGACGGAGTTCACCCGCAAGATATCGGCGTTTTATTAGACAAATTTGGCATAGCGATTCGTACCGGACATCATTGTGCGCAGCCATTGATGCAGCGCTATGAGCTGGTGGGAACCTGCCGTGCTTCCTTTGCTTTTTACAATACGTTCGAGGAAATCGATCGTTTCGTGCTTTGTTTAGAGAAAACCTTACAGATGTTAGGATAATGGGACAGTCGATTAACGAAATTCAAGAGGAATTAATTGAAGAGTTCGGTCTTTTTGAAGATTGGGCAGATAAATATGAATATTTGATTGACCTAGGTAAGAAATTAGCTCCTATGTCAGATGCCTTTAAAACGGAGGAAAATGTGATTAAGGGTTGCCAAAGCCGTGTTTGGTTACACGCCGAAAAGCAAGGCGACCTGGTCGTTTTTCAAGCAGATTCAGAGGCCATTATCGTGAAAGGAATGATTTCGATGTTGATTCGGGTTTTGTCGAATCACACGCCAGCAGAGATTTTGGCGGCGGACTTGTACTTTATCGAGCAAATTGGAATGAGCCAGCATTTGGCCCAAACCAGATCAAACGGATTAGTTTCCATGGTTAAACAAATGCAACATTATGCGCTGGCCTTCTCTTAAGCGATTATTTAGTATGGAAAATTCAAGTCAAATGAATGAGGTAGAATTAAAGGAAAAGGTTGTCAAGGCGATAAAAACGGTCTATGACCCAGAAATTCCAGTAGATGTGTATGAGCTCGGATTGATTTACGAAATCAAGATTTTCCCGGTAAATAACGTATATATCTTAATGACCTTAACTTCTCCATCTTGTCCATCAGCGGAAAGCATTCCAGTGGATATCGAGAAAGCGGTTCGGGAGATTGAGGGTATTGCGGAAGTTTCGGTAGAATTAACATTTGATCCTCCATACGAGCAGGATATGATGTCTGAAGTGGCCAAATTGGAACTTGGTTTTATGTAATTGCGTTTAATTTAAAATCTAATATAAAAATATATGTATCCAGAACATTTAGTACATCCTATGCGGATGGATATCGTTGCAGGAGGTTTCCAAGAACTGAAGTTAGCTTCAGAAGTGGAAGACGTAATGGCTAAGCCAGGTACGACTTTGGTGTTTTTTAATTCCGTTTGTGGATGTTCAGCTTCTACGGCTCGTCCGGGCGTGAAAAATGCCGTGGCAGCTTCAGTTAAGAAGCCGAATCAATTAGTGACGGTTTTCGCTGGTGTAGATCCAGAAGCAGTTCAAAAAGCACGCGAGTATACATTGCCTTATCCTCCATCATCACCATCGATTGCATTGTTCAAAGATGGCGAGTTAGTTCATTTTGTGGAGCGCCATCACATTGAAGGTCGTTCAGCAGATATGATCGCGGGCCACTTGGAAGGCGTATTCGAAGAGTTTTGCTAATAGTAATTCAATAAAAAAGGGAGCTTCCATCAGGAGCTCCCTTTTTTTATGTCCTTCCAGGAAGGATTATTGCTTAGGCGCACCGCCCATTGCTCCTGATTCTGAAGTGCTATTTTTTGCTTTCTCAGCCATTTTCTTGGCGGCACCTTCATAATCACCTGCTTTGATGAAGGACATCTTCAACAAGTCGATTGATTTCTGAGTGGCCTCTTGAATTTGTGCTGGAGTTAAGCTCTTAATCTTGTTCTCTAACTCTTCTGACCACTTCATGTTACGGCCTAAGAATAAGTTGCTATTCAAGCTTCCCACTAAAGCGTTGTCTTGAGAACGTGTTACTTGACGAGACTGTAACCAAGATTTCTTAGCCTCATCGATTTCCTTTTGAGTGAAGCCTTCTTTCAATACTTTCTCGATTTCCTCTTTGAAAGCTGACTCTAGTTTCGCTAAGTTCTCAGGAGCATAGATAGCATATCCGATAAATGCACCGCTTTGATCTAATGGGCTAGCAACGAATTGAGAACCTACGCCATAAGATAAACCATCTTTTTGACGGATACGGTTCATTAAACGAGAGCTCAAGCCACTACCACCACCTAACAATAGTTAGATAATTCTAGAGCTGCGTAGTTAGGATCGCTATCAGAGATCTTTAACGGTTGATAAGCTAAGAAGAACGCGTTTGCCTTGTCTGGAGTTTCAATAGAAACTGCTTTACCACCTGTTTCCTTGAACACATCTGGAATGCGTTTGTAAGGCTTCGGAGATTTCCAATTCGCAAA
>JBJTMW010000062.1:0-2562 GCA_046070715.1 Aquirufa sp.
TCTAGCATAATCAGGTTTGTGGCTCTCAATTGGAATGCTTATTTTTGTAGATATTTGGCACAAAACCGTACCAATCCATTAATAAACTATATGAATTATCATTTAAATCAAATTCCTGATCGTACAACTAAGCCGCGTCAAAAAGGTTTAACGATGGTCATGGACAAAGGACTAAGTCTGCGTCAAGTAGAAGATTTCTTGGAAACAGGAGCAGATTATACGGATATCGTGAAGTTAGGCTGGGCGACTTCGTATGTTACCCCTAATTTGAAAGAAAAATTAGCCTTATATAAGTCGGCAGGAATTCCGGTTTATTTTGGTGGAACGCTTTTCGAAGCCTTTTATATCCGAGGGCAATTTGATGATTACCGCCGTATTTTGGACGAATTTGGGATGGAATACGCGGAAGTTTCGGACGGTTCGATCGAAATGGAATCAGACATCAAGTGTGAATTAATTCGCACCTTGGCTACGCAGGTGACTGTGCTTTCTGAGGTGGGTTCTAAAGACGAAGCTAAAATCATTCCTCCCTACAAGTGGATCAAATTGATGCGCATGGAATTAGAGGCGGGAGCTTGGAAAGTGATCGGAGAAGCGCGTGAGGGAGGAAATGTGGGTCTATTCCGTTCATCTGGCGAGGTTCGCCAAGGCTTAGTAGAAGAAATTTTAACGGAAATTCCAGAAGAGAAAATCATCTGGGAAGCGCCGCAGAAGTCACAACAAGTTTGGTTCGTGAAACTCGTAGGAGCGAACGTAAACGTGGGAAATATTGCTCCACAGGAAGTTATTTCTTTAGAAACGATTCGTTTAGGATTACGTGGCGATACGTTTGACCACTTCTTAACGAAATAGGTCGGATGCTGCAGCTTTTATTAGATCTCTTAAAGGATCCCTTGACTTTTTTGTCGGAATTCATTGCCGCTCACGGCGCCTTGACCTATGGCCTATTGTTTCTGATTGTATTTGTGGAAACGGGACTCGTGGTGATGCCTTTTTTGCCAGGTGATTCCCTTTTGTTTTCTGTCGGTTTATTAGCTGCGGCTAGTGGCGAATTGTCTTTGGGGTCAGTAATTCCTTTGTTAATTGGGGCTGCACTTCTAGGTGATCAGGTCAATTACTTTATTGGTAAATACTTTAGCAAAATCATTCGGGAACGGGAACAGGTTTTATTCTTGAAGCGTCAGCACATCGAAGAGACGGAAGCGTTTTATGCCAAATATGGCCCGAAAACCGTTATCCTAGCCCGATTCATTCCCATCGTTCGCACCGTAGCACCCTTTGTAGCAGGAGCGGGGCGCATGTCCTATCCGGTTTATTTGTTGTACGGTTTTCTAGGGGCGACGCTCTGGGTGAGCAGTATTTCTGTGGCCGGTTATTTCTTAGGCGATAATGAATTTGTGAAGGCAAATTTTGAGAAAGTCGTGTTAGGAATCGTCGGAGTTTCGGTTCTGCCCATTGTGTGGGGATTGATTTCAAAACGCAAATAAGATGGCTATTTCGCATTTATATGGTCTGATTGGGTATCCTTTGGGTCATTCTTTTTCCAAAGCCTATTTCACCGAAAAATTCGAAAAGCTAGGTCTCTCGGAAACCCATGCTTACGAGCAATTTCCCATTCCGAGCATCGAGGAATTCAAAGCCATTCTCGCGGCGAATCCGAATCTGAAAGGGCTAAATGTGACGATTCCCTACAAGCAGGTGGTTATGCCCTTGTTAGATGAGATCGATTTACCAGCTGCCCAAATAGGCGCGGTGAACACCATCAAAATCGCCGCTGACGGCTATACCCGCGGGTACAATACCGATTATTGGGGATTTCGTACGACGGTGGAGTTTTGGGATAAATTCAAAAACTTCGGCTCACTAAAGGCCTGTGTTTTAGGTCAGGGAGGCGCTGCGAAAGCGATAATCGTTGCTTTAGAGGATATGGGTTTTGAGGTCATCAAAGTGTCCCGCCAAGCATCAGATGAAACAGTGACCTACGAGCAAATGCCTGAGTTGATGGAAGAAATAGGACTAATCGTCAACACGACACCGCTGGGCATGTTTCCTAAGGTGGATGACAAACCGCCTATTCCCTACGAATTATTGAATAAGCAACACTATTTATACGATATCGTCTATAACCCATTAGAAACTGCTTTCTTGAAAGCGGGTCTTGAACACAAAGTGGGTGGCATCTATGCCGGATTGGAGATGTTGCAGGGCCAAGCGGATAAGGCTTGGGAAATTTGGCAAAAAAACTAAGCTAAATAGACTCCTCTTTTCGCAGGATCCGTTAAGATCACCTGTACATGCTCCGAGAGCGTTGTGGAAAGCTCGTATCCTTTGTAATCCGCCGAAATAGGGAAGCGTTTGTAGTTGCGATCCACGATAACGGCCACTTGAATACGTTTTACGTGCATGCTCAAGAATGGTGCCAAGCTATACGAAAAAGTACGACCCGTGTTCAAAACGTCGTCCACTACAATAATCACTTTGTTTTCTAAGGCATCTGTTCCACCCTCGAATTTTACCGGGCGCTCGTAAGGTTGTTCTTTATTTAAATCAATCTTTACCGGA
>JBJTMW010000063.1:0-9279 GCA_046070715.1 Aquirufa sp.
AAGCATAATTCAACGCCTAAATCATAATCGCGATCCGTATCTTCTTTACACACGTGAAGAGGTTCTGAATACTCGTCTTCGTGCGCTTTTTGGCGTTCTTTTTCCAGGTAGGCACCCCGCACTAATTTCACTCCTAAATAATACTTCTTTTCCTCCGCCACAGCAATGGCCTCCGTTAAATTCGCGAGCATATCATGACGGTACATCTGGTAGGTATTGTAGATGATGGCTGTTTTGTGATTATATTTCGCCATCATTTCATAGGTCAAATTGTCGATCGTTGTTTGAATCCAGCTTTCCTCTGCATCTATGAATAAGCGAACATCTAACTCATGAGCTAACGCACAGATTTCATTCAAAATGTCTTTGCTATGATCGAATAATTCTTGCTCTTCTTCTGTGAATTCTGCTTCAGTTTGTGCTTTTTCCAAAAGCTCTGATTGGAAGATTCCTGTCACTTTGAAAACAGCGAAAGGGATGGCCGGATTTTGAGCAGATTTACGGATCGTTTTTAGGATTTCTTCCTTCGTTTTTTGGAAGGATTTTTCGCTTTCTTCCCCTTCTACCGAGTAATCTAAAATAGTTCCAATTTTCGCTTTTTCTAACTCTTGAATCGTTGATTCACAGCCATCTATGGTTTCTCCACCACAAAATTGGGCGAAAATCGTACTTTTTATGACTTTTTTAATCGGAAAATGTAAGAAAAGGAATAATTTGATGAAAAAAGTGCCTAAATTTACAAGCCAATTTTGGTTCATTGTGGCGAAAATCCAATAGGACTTCTTCAACTGAAAATCGTCTTTCGAAGCGAAGGCTATTTTTGTATCCTCAAAAGATAAATTAGTAGAGGATAGTGTTGATGATTTTTTTGTCATTTGTGCGAAAAATCTTTCCAAAAAACGAAGGAAGAAATCCTAAAAACGATTCGAAAATCTGCTGATAATCCGGCCATCCCTTTCGCCGTTTTCAAAGTGACAGGAATCTTCCAATCTGAGCTGTTGGAAAAAGCACAAACCGAAGCTGCATTCACCGAGGAGGAGCAAGCATTATTCGATCACAGCAAAGAGATTTTAAATGAAATCTGTGCCTTAGCTCATGCGTTAAATGTACGCTTATTCATCGATGCAGAGGAAAGCTGGATTCAAACCACGATCGATCATTTGACCTATGAATTGATGGCGAAATACAATCAGCAAACTGCCATCATCTACAATACCTTTCAGATGTACCGACACGATATGTTAGCAAACTTAACAGAGGCCATCGCGGCAGCAGCGGAAAAGAAGTATTATTTGGGAGTGAAATTAGTGCGAGGTGCCTATTTAGAAAAAGAACGCCAAAAAGCCCATGAGGACGAGTATTCTGAGCCACTTCACACGTGCAAAGAAGATACGGATCGTGATTATGATTTAGGCGTTGAATTATGTTTAAAACACCTAGAGCGTGTACATTTCTGCATGGGAACACACAATGAGGCGAGCTGTTTGCGTTTGTGCGATGCGATGAATGCCTTACAAATTCCCGCTAATCACCCTAACATCTATTTTGCCCAATTACTAGGGATGTCGGATAATATCTCCTATAATTTAGCTGCAGCAGGTTATAACGTAGCTAAATACGTACCTTACGGACCTGTGGACGCCGTTATGCCCTATTTATTTAGACGCGCAGAGGAAAATAGTTCGATTGCTGGCCAAACTTCCCGCGAATTTGCCCTGCTTCAAAAAGAAGTAAACCGCCGAAATAACCTATGAAAAACTACCGCTATTTCTTGCTAAGTATCTTAATCATCGCTCTTGATCAGGGTATTAAAATAGCCGTTCATACCTGGATGGAACCAGGGTATTTTGGCCAAATAGCATTGATTGGAGATTTCTTCAAATTACATTATACCTTGAATCCGGGGATGGCCTTCGGGATTCAGATAGGCTCTATCTGGGGAAAGCTTATGTTGACTAGCTTCCGTATTGTGGCGATGTTCGGGATTGGTTATTACCTACATTCTTTAACCGTAAAAAACAGCCCTAAGGGCTTATTGATTTCTGTAGCCTTGATTTTAGGTGGTGCGATAGGGAACTTGATTGATTCTGTTTTCTACGGTGTCTGGTTTAACAACGCGCCTGCCGGAGCACCCATGAGCTGGTTCCATGGCCAAGTGATTGATATGTTCTTCGCTGACTTTTATGAGGGGACCTTGCCTTCTTGGATTCCACTTTGGGGAGGAACTTATTATTCCACCCCCATCTTTAATTTTGCGGATGCCGCGATATTCTGTGGAGTTATGGCTATCTTGTTTTTCCAAAACAAGTTTCTAATCAAAGATTAACCTCATGAACCAAGGCTTTTATCTCTTCTTTTTATTAGCCTTGTTAGCGGAAATTATCGGAACCATTAGTGGATTTGGCTCTTCTATCTTATTTGTGCCTTTAGCGTCCATTTTTATTGACTTTAAGCTCGTCTTAGGTATCACCGCGGTCTTTCATGTGTTCAGTAATTTGTCTAAGATTTTTCTGTTCCAAAAAGGGATCCATAAAAACATTGCCCTTAAACTGGGAATACCTGCAGTAGTTTTCGTCTTAGTAGGAGCATACCTCACTTCCATCATACCCCAGAAGGAAATCGAATTGAGTATGAACTTGATTATTCTTGCATTGACACTTTTTCTGATTTCTGGGGCAGGGAAAAAGATCAAACAAACGAATTTAAATCTCTATACCGGCGGAGCAATATCGGGGTTTATGGCCGGTTTGATTGGTACGGGAGGAGCGATCAGGGGAATTACTTTGGCAGCTTTTGGCCTAGAGAAAGAAATCTTTATCGCTACTTCTGCGCTGATTGATCTAGGGGTAGATTCAAGCAGAGCTGTGGTTTATATCGTACAAGGTTATTTTACACAAGAACACCTTGTCCTCATTCCCTTTTTAATCGCTATTGCCATGGTAGGCTCTTTTATAGGCAAAAAGATTTTAGCCTTTATACCAGAGAACTATTTTCACTATGTGGTTTTAGGTGTGATTGGCGCCATATCCATCTTGCAAACTATTCAATACCTTAGGGCATAAAAAAAGCCCGATCGTTTTCGATCAGGCTTCTCTGTAAAGCGGTAAGCAATTACTTCTTAGGGGCTGCTGGCTTCGCTGCTGGAGCTGCTACTGGAGCCGCTATTGCTGGAGCTGGCGCACCTGCTGGACGTGGAGTAATTCCCATTTTCTTCAACACTAAGTCAGAGATATCTGCGTCAGCTGGGAAGTGTAAAACCACTGGGTTAGCCCCTG
Organism: Aquirufa sp.; assembly: GCA_046070715.1. Classification (GTDB taxonomy): domain Bacteria; phylum Bacteroidota; class Bacteroidia; order Cytophagales; family Spirosomataceae; genus Aquirufa. The sequence goes on from JBJTMW010000063.1 coordinate 3,276, forward strand.
TTCCTGGCTCGTAGTTATTGAATACGAAAGTGTACGCATTCTCATTGGCTACTGCGTGCATGTTTTCTTCAATCTTCTTCACTACTGGTTGCAACAATTGAGCTTGCTTCTTTTGGATGGAAGTTTGCGCGTTTTGTTGGAACTCTTGGATGGAAGTTTGCAAGTTTTGTAATTCCTTTTCTTTGTCTTGCTTGATGATGTCAGACGTGTTAGCTGGTAACTTTTCGTAAACCGCCGCTTTGTCTTGGAAATCTTTGATTTTCGCTTGAATCAATGTTTGGTATTGCTTCTCTGTATTTTTCAAATCTTCCTCTACTTGCTTAGCCTCAGGCATTTGGCTATAAATTTTCTCTTGGTAGATGAATCCGATTTTTACTTGAGCCGTAGCAGGCAAAGCAGCTAATCCGAAAAGTAGGCCTGCGGCCAAAATAAACTTGTTTTTCATGTGTATTAATAATTTGTTTGTGTTCTCTGTATTATTTAGGGTAAAATTAATTCTTTTTAGGACTTTTCGGCTCTTGCGCCTGCTCTTTCTTTGTTTTTTCTATCAAATTAGGGTCAAGCTCGACACCTAGCTCTTCTAAAACATAGTCAGAATAGTCGTGAACAGGGTTTGTGTACAATAAGACCAATCCATCATTTGCTTTGTCAAAGATGAAATCCAAGCGTTTCGCCCGAACCACCTTTTCAATGGCCTTTGAAATTTGATCTAAAATGGCTTTATAGGCGGCTTGCTTCAGTTTAAACAACTCTCCCTCTGCTCCAAAAACCTGGTTCTCCAAAGCTTTCGCTTCTTTACTCTTCGCTTGTATCGCCGCCAAACGCTGTTGCTTTAAGTCTTCCGTCAGCAACAACTCCTCTAATTTGTATTCCTTCTCTAATTTCTCCAGCTCCTCTTTTTTCTTCTCTACCTCCGCTAACCAGGTATTTGTATTTTGGTCGATTTGCTGCTGCGCTTTGGCATACTCCGGCATCTTAGACGTGATAAATTCCGTATCTACATAACCGAACTTCTGTGCAAAGCTAGCGCTCGCAAACAACAGAATCCCCAGAAATGTCATCCAAAAACGCATCGTCTATCTAAGTTGTTGACCAATCGAGAAAGTGAAGGCCTGACGACCAAAATCCGTATCTCCCGGACGCGGCTTATCAAAGCCCATTCCGTAGTCAATTCCAATCATACCAAAGGCTGGCATAAAGATACGAGCCCCAAATCCAGCTGATTTGTACAAGTTAAACGGATTGTATTCTCCTAAAGAAGCAAAGTTATTTCCCCCCTCCGCAAAACCTAATAAGAAGATCGTAGCCGATGGGTTCAAGGAAACAGGGTAACGCACTTCCATCACGAACTTGTTGTAGGCAACCCCACCATTTCCATACGATCCAGACGGTCCAATTACCCGGTCTTTGTAACCTCTTAGACCCACGATATCCCGGTTAAAGGAGAAACCTTGCACCATACCCGAGCCCCCTAAATCAAAGCGCTCAAAACGCGTTGTCTCTTTCCCACCATACGATCCTAAGAAACCTAAGTGCGCACGCGTATGTAAGATAAATTTACCCACTAAAGGACTAAACCAGCTACCATCGAACATCCACTTATGGTACTCGATTAACAGGTTGTCTTTATTCCCTCCTAATAAAGAGTAAGGAGGCGTTAACGAAGCAGTCATCGAGAAGCTTGAACCCGAACGTGGGAACGTAGGATTGTCAATACTGTTACGAGAGAAGTTCGTCATAAACGTCACGGAAGTCGAAATACCTTGTGGATATGCCCAAGTATAATAACGATCCACGTCATATTTCGCAAAAGAGATCGAATGACTCAAAGAGAAATAATCATCTGGCCATTTCAATCGCTTTCCTAAACTCAAGGTTAAACTGGTCACATTAAAGTGAGCGCTAAGCAAGGAATCTGGCACCGAATAATTACTATATCCACCATAGCCACTACCATAGCCACCATAGCCTCCGCCATAACCGCCGTAACCACCATAGCCACTTCCGTAGCCACTACCATATCCGCTTCCATATCCACTACCATATCCAGACCCTCCGCTTCTAAATTGATAGGGATACGAGATACTGCTATTTAAGGAAATTGAGAACGAGTTAGGTTTTTTACCTCCTAACCAAGGCTCCGTAAAGGTTAAACTGTAATTTTGATAGGCTGCACCGTTTGCTTGGAATTTAACGGCTAGCTTTTGGCCATCCCCCGCTGGTAATGGATGATATGATTTAGGGTTAAAGATATTCTTAGCGGAGAAGTTATTAAAAACAACCCCTAGAGTACCCACGAAACCGATATAACCACCCCAACCTCCTGAAAGCTCAATCTGATCTGACGGTTTTTCTTCTACGTTGTATTCGATATCCACCGTTCCGTCTGGACGAGGAACGGGGTTCGGACTAATCTTTTCCGGGTTAAAATACCCAATCGTCGAAAGTTCACGCACCGTACGAATAATCGCTGACTTATTAAATTTCTGACCTGGTAAGGTACGAATCTCCCGCATGACCACGTGATCTGAGGTTTTCGTGTTTCCATTTAAGGTCACCTTATTAATTGTGGCTTGCTTTCCTTCTGAAATACGGATCGTTAAATCGATCGAATCTCCTTCTATCGACGTTTCTACGGGCTCTGCGCGGTAATACAAATACCCATTATCCATGTAAACCGAACTTAAATCCTCACCCGGATTCGAATTCATTTTCTTATCTAATTCTTCCGTATTGTACACATCGCCCTTTTTCACGCCTAACACATCGCGTAGTAGGGAATCCGGGTAGATATAATTTCCTTCAAAACGGATACTTCTGTAATAGTATTTATGTCCTTGAACCAAGTTCAAAACCAAGTTAATCGATTTGTCATTAAAGCGTCCCACAGAGTCTGACTTCAATTGAAAATCGCGGTAACCTAATTTATTCATAGCGGCTAGAAGCTTTTCTTTATCCTCATCCCATTTCTTAGGAACGAATTTAGAAGGCTTGAAAATACGGCCAAAGCGAATCTGTTTCGTATTCTTGATCTTACGCAAAATCAAGGAACGCTGACTTTCGTCGATGCCGTTGAGGATGATTTTATGCACTTTTACTTTCTCGCCTTTGTCTACTGTCACTTGTAAAATCGCGTTATTCCCACGCATCGAATCCGTCTTAATAACCGACTTCGTCTTTGCGTTTAAGCGACCTTTTTCTTGGTAATATTTGCGAATCGTTAGTTCTAAATTTTTGCGAAGCGTTTCAGTGATGATCTTCCCTTTATAGGTCTTCATCTTATCGTTTAGGGCTTCCTGCTCTCCTTTTCGAATTCCCGTATATTTAATCGAGAAAAGACGCGGGCGTTCTTTTAATTCAATCGTTAACCAGATTTTCCCCTCCTCCGCTTTCGTGGCATAGATTTGAACCTCATCTAAAATCCCTTGATTCATAATCTTGCGAATCGCTGCCCCTATCGCATCTCCAGGCACCTTGATTTTATCCCCTACTTGTAGGCCAGAGATATTAATCATGGAAGTTCCGTCGTAAAACTGAGAACCGGTTACTTGAATATCAGCAATCGTGTACTCCTTCGGATCTGCATACGAGAAACTCGTTTCAGGAAGGGCTGAGCTGAGGGAACGTGTTCCCCCCAAAATTTGAGCAGAGGCGGAAGCAGCTCCTAGGATAAATAGAAGTAAGCCCAAAAAGAGGCTACGGTTATTCTTTAATCGGATGGCAATTGATTTTTTCATACGGGGGCCTCAGCCCTTAATTTAATTGTTCACTAATCTTTCCAAAACGTCTCTCACGCATCTGAAAGTCTATAATCGCTTCATTTAGATGTTCTTTTCTAAAATCAGGCCAAAACAAATCTTCAAAAATATACAACTCCGCATAGGCTAATTGCCACAGCATAAAATTACTAATCCGGTGGTCCCCTCCTGTTCTGATCATCAAATCAGGATCAGGCATTCCCGCCGTAGACAAGTACTCGTTTATCGTATCAGCATCAATCGATGCTGCGTTTAATTCGCCACTTTTTACTTTCTCCGCAATTTGCTGAGTCGCTTGCACTAAATCCCATTTTCCGGAATAGGACAAGGCTAAATTCAGGGTTAAACCCTTGTTATTCGCCGTTTTCTCCATCGCCTTTTCTAATTCAGCACGAGAAGATGCAGGCAATTTACTGAGATCCCCTATCGCTTTCAGGCGAATATCTTTCTTCATCATACCGGGCAATTCATCCTTGATGGCGCTCACTAAAAGTGCCATTAACGCGGTTACTTCGGCTTTAGGACGATTCCAATTCTCGGTAGAGAAGGCATATAAGGTCAAAAACTGCACCCCTAATTCCCCACAACCTTCGATCGATTCGCGTACCGCTTTCAAGGCTGAACGGTGTCCAAAAACACGATCCATTATCCCTTGTTGCTTAGCCCAACGTCCATTACCATCCATGATAATGGCGATGTGCACAGGAACATTACGTAGATCAATTACTTCTTTCAATGTAAAGGAAGGATTTGTATTCAATAAGGGGCAAATGTAGTCATATTGGCCACCCTATCCAATTAAAAGTTGTTAATAGGTAGGACAAAATACGGATTGAATCGTGTAGGTAACCGTCAGGGAAGAATTCAAAAATTGATCCCCTTTTGTCAGATTAAAGGACGCTTCTCCATCTGCTAAGGGACGATCCAAAGCATCGGTAAAGGTCTTTCTTGCCCCTAAATCGAATTGAATTCCCCAGCTAGGCGATAGCTGGTATTTTACTCCGACCCCAAAAGGCAACGCATAATTCATTTTCGTATTCGTCTTAAAACCGACGCCATCTTGAGTTCCGGCTACTTTGGCAAAAAGCGTAGACACACCCACGTAGAAATAAGGAGTCCAATTATTTACACGTCTCACCGAGTTCTGGTAATTCAAGAAATTGTATTCCACTAGCGCGTCTAAACCAAAAATAGACGTCGCAAAATCCGTCACCGGGAGCGCTACTGTCACGGGAGAAACGCGATTTCCCGTGCCTCCTCGCAAATCCGTCATCACCGCTTGCAGGCGGTAAGCGAAGGTCGGATTGTTTTGATAACGCACCTGCAGATTCAAAGCAGGGCGCGTCATCGCAAACTCTTTGTTATTAGGCAGGGTATGCCAATTCGCCCAGGTTCCGTGGTAGAGTGAGCCACCTAGGCCTGCGCCATAGGACCAGCGTTGTGCGCTTGCGGACAGGCTAAACAACGTGATCAAAAGCAATATAGAGAAGTTCTTTTTCATCAATCTACAAAGATAAACAAAGGATCTAATTTATGATGATTAATCGCTTGGTAATTCTTGCACCGGTCGAAGTCGCTAAGCTGACTAAGTAAGTCCCCGCTGGGAAAGCGGAAATATCAGCCGGATAGGTATACGTTCCACTCAGAACATCGCCAGCGAAAATGAAGCCCAGTTTTTGGCCTTGCATATCGAATAGTGCTAATTCCACGTGCATCGCTTCGAAGGCAGCAAATTGGATGCGGACAGATCCGGAAGCAGGATTAGGCGCGGGATCAAGCAAAGTTACTTTAACACCCGCCTCTGCGATGAGTGGCGAATTCAAGAAGATGGGTAGTCGATCAAAAGACTTTTTGAAAATACTGTCCGTACTCGTCGTAGATAAACCTAAATGATCTGTTAAAATCGTAGAATAGACTTGGCGGTAGTCAAAGTTCGACTTCAAATCTCCATTCGCATCTAAATTAGTCAAATTAGGATTATCCCCTATCAGGCCTCCGCGCACCGTATTCCCAATGACAAACATAGGAGCGGCTGTTCCATGGTCTGTTCCAGTAGTGCCGTTTTGATTTACGCGACGACCGAATTCTGAGAAGGTCATTAAAGTGACTTTATCAGCCTTATTTTGGGCTTTTAAATCTTTTTGGAAGGCCGTCACCGCATCAGAAATCTGTTTCCACAGATTCGCGTGTTGATTCAACTGATTCGCGTGTGTATCAAATCCACCGATCGTACACAGATACACCGG
>JBJTMW010000064.1:0-3732 GCA_046070715.1 Aquirufa sp.
ATTAGACTACCGTTACAACGACGCGAACGATCCAAACCGTTTCTACTACCGTTCAGATCACTATAATTTCGCGAAACACGGTATTCCGGTTGCGTTCTTCTTCAACGGAGTGCACGACGATTACCACCAACCAGGTGATGAGGTAGATAAAATCGAGTTTGACCAAATCCAAAAAGTAGGCCGCCTAGTGTTCTACATGGCTTGGGAAATCGCGAATAGAGAGCAGCGATTGGTGGTGGATTCTAATAAGCCGTAGGCTTAGAGTAGAGAGAGTAGATTATAGATATTGAGTTTTATATTTCTAAATTATTTTAAAAGGGGCCTTGGCCCCTTTTTTAATTCCACATCTCTGCTCTCTTCTCTATACTCTATACTCTAATTTTTTCAGTTTCTCTTTGAAAATGCTGAATCGCATTTTCGCCTCCTGAATAAACTCATTCTCTTTCACATCACCTATCACTGCATCGAGCTCTTCAGCATTGCCAAACATCGCTAAGCGGAACGGATCCTCGTAGTCTTTTGAACGTGATCGTTCGATGCCAGCTGTTAAGAATTCGGCGGTTGCAATGGCACGATCCAGCCAAGCCGGGATGTCTGACATGGCATTCGGATTGATTTGCAATAAACCATTCAAGGCATTTTCGAATTTCTGTTCTGGATAAAGCGCTGCCTGTTTTTCGTAGAATTCATGTACTTGCTTCCAGCGGGTGATTTTGCCAGATTTAATCTCTTCTTTCATCTCTTGGATGACACCAGATGGAATTAATTGTCCACCCAGGTTTTCCCACACTTGGATCGCTGTGGCATTCTTTAGGGTTGCCTGTAATAAATCAGATGGAGAAGTGGATGGGTGACGCTCGGAAGTGGCTAACCATTCTTTGGCCGCATGGTAATACAACAAATCATGGAAGATTTGGTAGGCTTTGTGGGCCTTCGCGATGCGCGTTCTGCGTTTCGTGTTTTCGATGCCGGTTGCATAGACGGCTAATGGGTTCGATGCATTTGCTTGGTCGTTAAGCCAGGCTTTGCCATCTCCACCACCCATTGATTCAGAAACCCATTTTTCTAATAAGTTAATTCCTTGCAAGATTTCCGAAACCGTGTCCGGAGCTAAGAAATCAAACTCAAGCAACATGTCTTTGTCGGTTCTTTGATCTCTAGCTGCGAATTTCCAGGCATTGCGGGCTAGGGCATACATGTTGTATTGGAACCAATAGCCGGCGATGATCAACAATCCACCCTCGCTGTCGTCGTTTCCGATTAAGGAAAAAGGTAGTGGATTGTGAATTTCGCCGGGGTAATTTCCTTTCGAAATCAAGTTAAAGGAAGCGAATTTCGAGTTGTGTTTTAGAGCCACGGATAAGCCAGGCCAAAACCCACGTCCCGCCTGTAATTCCCCATCTGCCCCACGCGAATTGTGGTTCGAACCGAGGGTCGCGCCGGCGGCCATGTTACTTTGGCCTTTGACGATCGCTGCGCACAAGAACGAGTTGTTGTGGTGTTGTTCGTGGGCCGGGAAAATGAGGGCATTTAATACCTCGCAGCAGGATATGGTGGAATTACTTCCTAAAAAGGAGTTAATCAAACGTGCGCCATATTTCAGTTGCGAGTGTGCCGCTAAAATAAAACGAACGGCTTTTACACCGTAGAAAATGCGGCAGCCTTCGTGGATGATACCGTTCACGATTTCACAGCCTTCGCCTATTTGGGTAGAGGCTTCTGCGTTCGAGATGATCGTTAAGTTCTTTAATTTATTGGCGCCTTTGATATAGGTGTCGGTTCCCATATTGACGTCTTTGATGATCCCGGTGTTTTTGATGACCGTGCGATCGCCGATTTGGCCATAGAATCCGCGTTTAGACGAGAACTCTTGGATGGTCATTTCTTTGTATTTCGCTTGCAATAAGCTGTCATCCCGGTCTTGAGTCCATAAAAAAGCGTCAGCTGGTTTCATGCCCACGAAAGGAATGACCTTGCGGCCTCCATTTTCGTTGCCTAATTCCATCCAAATTCGGATGCGCTCTTCTTCGCCTTTCTTCACGATTCCATTTCCAAATTTCGCCGTCGCCGTCGTAGCTAACTCGTTCACTTGGAGGATCATGACCTCGTTTCCGATTTGGTAATGAGACAATAAATTCACGCGATCGATCGCGACATTATCGCCAAAATCACAGGAGATTAAGGTGCTATTATAAAGCCCCACCGGCATGCGCAGGTTTTTGAATTCCAAATAGCAACTCTCTAAAATTCCAATGCGGTTTATGCCAAAAAAGCGGCAATTCTTAACCAAATACGGATTAAAGCCCTCTTTCACCCATACGTCTTTCCAGTTTTCCGCCTCGTTCAAGTTCGCCTCTAGGATGCTAATTTCACGCGGAGCTAAAGCCCGGTAAGCGCCTAAGTCGATGTTGGAGTTGCGGTGGTCGAATTCGCTTTGGCCCTCTTCTAAAAAAGCAGGCGTGACGAAATCAAATCCGAGTTTTGAAAGTGGTTTTTTATCGATTCTATTCATATCTCATAAAATTCAAGGGGCAAATCATCCGGGTCCGCGATAAACGTAAATCGCTTCCCAGTGAACTCATCGATGCGAATAGGCTCCGATGTAATGCCTTTTTGGGTTAATTCCTGCACGGTCAAGTCCAGGTTGTTTACTTGAAATGCCAAATGCCGCAAACCACAACTTTCTGGCCTCGATGGGCGGGTAGGAGGATTAGGGAAAGAGAACAATTCAATCACGTAGTGATCGTTCAGCGCTAAATCCAATTTATACGAATCACGCTCCGCCCGGTACACTTCACGGATGATTTCAAGTCCTAAATCCTGCGTGTAAAAGGCCTTAGAACGTGCATAATCCGAGCAGATGATGGCGATGTGGTGAACACTATGTAATCCTAATGGGCTCATTTTTTGATAGAAACAGCGATTTTAGAGTCTGCGGTTCCATAATACAGAAACCATTTTCCTTTAAACGGCACAAGGCCTTCCACGAAACAGACTTCGTTTACTTCACCCACTTTTTCATAGGGCTGATTAGGCCAAATAAAGGGTTCATTCGTTCTCCCAATCACCTTGTACGGTTTTTGAGCATCAAACAAAACTTGTCCCGCCGCATACGTAAATTTAGGGAAGCGCGAATCGTTATAATTTGCTGCGTTCGAGCTGTTGTAGATCAGTAATATTCCTTCTTTTTGAAGCAGTGCATACGGCCCAGGCTCTACTAAACGGCTGTCAAAATAACCCGCACGTGGTTTTAATACGGATAAACGAACATTTGTCTCCGCATTCTCCAAGATGACCCAATGGCGCAAATCTTTCGAAGTAGCTAGGAATAGATCGGTGTCACCGAAATACATGTAATAGAGTCCATTGATCTTTTTCGCCACGATGCTAGCGCCGTTTTGAACCGAAACCAGCGCACCTGATTTAGACCAGGTATTCAGGTATTTTTCAGACGTAAAAAGAGGCCCTATTTTCTCCCAGGTTTGTAAATCTTTCGAAAAGGCGCCACAAAGACGGGCGAATTTGCCGTCGTAAGAGGTATAGGTTAAAAAATACCCACCGTCCTCCGTTTCCACTATTCGGGGATCTTCGATGCCGCCTGGCCATTCAAAGCCGCGGAATGCGTCATTTGAAGGGAATAAGATGGGTTCTGGGCTCTTTTTAAAATGTATGCCATCTGCGCTAGTGGCTAAACCGATGCGAGATGTCCCTAATGAATCTTGCGCACGATAC
>JBJTMW010000065.1:0-3304 GCA_046070715.1 Aquirufa sp.
CGATTTGATGAATCAGGTCAACACGCGCGGTACTTATTTGTGTGCTCAGGCTTGTTTGCCTTACTTGTTGAAATCAGAAAATCCACACGTTTTAACGCTTTCACCTCCTTTAAATGTGGAGGCGCGCTGGTTTGAGAATCATGTAGCGTATTCCATTGCCAAATTTGGGATGTCTCTATGTACCCTCGGAATGGCGGCTGAATTTAAGGGGAAAGTGGCTTTTAATTCACTTTGGCCTAAAACCATTATTGCGACCGCTGCCATCGAATTCGCGGTGGGAAATGCGTCGATGATGCAATTAGGACGTAAGGCTACGATTATGGCGGATGCGGCTGCGGCGATTTTGCAAAAAGACGCGAAGACGGTGAGTGGAAATTTCTACATCGACGAGGACGTGTTACGTGCGGAAGGGGTGACGGATTTCGCTGAGTACCGCGTAAACCCCAATACGCCAGAAAATCAATTATTGCCAGACTTTTTCATTTAATGCTAGAAAATTATACCCCGCCACTTTGGTTACCGGACGGGCATACACAAAGTATTTACCCCTCGGTTTTCAGGAAAGTGAATCTTTCGGAAACACCACGCCGCGAACGGGTGACGACTCCGGATCAGGATTTCTTGGATATCGATTGGTATGGTGGTCCGCTTTCTGAGAGGCCCCTATTAATTGTTTCCCATGGTTTAGAGGGATCAAGTGACCGGCAATATGTGACGGGATTGATTCATAAAATGCGAGGGATGATGAACGCGCTGGCCTGGAATTACCGCAGCTGTTCCGGGGAGCTGAATAAGAATCTGCGTTTTTACCACAGTGGGGCGACGGATGATTTGGACTTTATTATTAAGCTAGCCATTGAACGTGGGGCGAAAGATATCTATCTGGCTGGATTTAGTTTAGGGGGCAACCTAACCTTAAAATGGTTAGGCGAACAGGGCAAAAATCCTCCCCAAATGATTCGAAAAGCTGTCGCATTTTCCGTACCTTTACACCTTTCATCGAGTAGCAAGCAATTAGCTAAGCGGGAAAACAGACTCTACACTCATCGATTTCTACAAACTCTCATTAAAAAGGTCAAGGAAAAGTCCGCGCGCTATCCTCAGGATATTACCGTGGAGATGATTGATTCTATTAAGAGTTTAGTGGATTTTGACGATGTGATCACAGGGCCTTTGCACGGGTTTAAAGACGGGGAAGACTATTATGAAAAGAGTAGCTCCTTGTATTTTTTGGATCAGATTAACGTACCCACTTTAATCGTGAATGCAAAAAATGACCCATTTTTATCGGCGGAATGTATTCCGGAATCGTATGTGAAGACGTTGGATTTTGTCCAATTAGACGCACAAGAAAAAGGAGGGCATTGCGGGTTTTATCCAAAGAATTACCAGGGTTATACTTGGTCGGAGAATCGTGCCGAACATTGGTTTAAAAATAGCGTTTAGAAAATATATTATGCCTACAGCTCAAGCAGAACCTTTAAAAATTGTCATTGATTTCGATAGCACGTTCACGAAAGTGGAGGGGCTCGATGAATTAGCGAGAATCGCGCTTCAGGGAAATCCGAAGCAAGCGGAGATCGTGGGAAAGATTAAGGATATCACCGACCAAGGAATGGTAGGGGCCTATTCCTTCGCCGATTCCTTACGCGATCGCGTCGCTCTATTGCCAGCAAACCGCTCGCATGTGGATCAATTGATCGTCTTTTTAAAAGGTAAAATCTCGGAGTCATTTAAGCGCAACAAGGATTTTCTAGAAGAAAATGCCGCACAAATCTTAATCGTTTCCTCCGGTTTCAAAGACTTCATTGTTCCCGTAGTGAACGAGATGGGTATCCCAGCGGAGAATGTATATGCGAATACCTTCACCTACGATGCGGAAGGAAATATTACTGGTTACGATTCGGATAATTTATTGTCTCAGGACAAAGGAAAGGTTCGTTTATTGCAGTCACTTCAGTTAGAGGGAGAGGTGTATGTGATCGGTGATGGTATCACGGATTACGAATTACGTGAGTCAGGTTTAGCGAATAAGTTCTTTGCGTTCACGGAGAACGTGTCGCGCAAGGCGGTGACGGACAAAGCGGATTACGTAGTGCCATCTCTAGATGAGTTCTTGTATATCAACGGTTTGAGCCGCGCGCAGTCGTACCCGAAATCACGTATTAAAGTTCTTTTATTAGAAAACGTGCACCCAGGTGCCGTGAATGCATTCAAGAAAGAAGGCTTCCAAGTAGAGTTATTGAAAGGAGCTTTGGATGAGGACGAGTTGATCGAAAAGATCAAGGATGTGTCCATCATCGGTTTGCGTTCAAAGACGAATTTGACGAAGAAAGTATTGGAACACCCTAATGCCTCTCGTTTGATGTGCGTAGGGGCTTTCTGTATCGGTACGAATCAAATCGATCTTTTGGAGTGTGAGAAGCGTGGAATCGCGGTGTTTAATGCGCCGTACTCGAATACGCGTTCGGTAGTAGAATTATCGATCGGTTTGATGGTGATGTTGACGCGTAATATCTTCGAGAAATCGACGAAAATGCACGCTGGAGTTTGGGATAAATCAGCGACGAATTCCTACGAGATAAGAGGTAAGAAAATAGGATTAGTAGGATATGGAAGTATCGGTACGCAGATTTCTGTGATTGCGGAAGCGCTGGGGATGGAAGTGTATTTCTATGATTCAGTGGATAAATTAGCTTTAGGAAATGCGAAAAAATGCAGCAGCCTAAAAGAATTATTATCACAAGTAGATTTTGTGAGTTTACATGTAGATGGTCGCAAGTCTAACACGAACATCATTGGCAAAGAGCAATTCGCTTGGATGAAAGACAATGTCATCTTCTTGAACTTATCTCGAGGTCACGTAGTCGAAATTCCAGCTTTAGTGGAGGCGATTAAGACAGGAAAAGTGTGGGGAGCGGCGATTGATGTGTTTCCATATGAGCCGAAGACTAATGACGAGGAGTTTATCAATGAATTACGTGGATTGCCTAACCTGATTTTGACGCCTCATATCGGTGGTAGTACTGAGGAGGCTCAAGCCAATATTGGCGAATTCGTGCCAGCGAAGTTGTTGCAATTTATGAATAACGGAAGCACCTATGGTTCGGTGAACTTCCCTGAATTGCAATTACCTCCATTAGAAAATGCCCACCGTTTATTGCACATTCACCACAATGTGCCGGGAATTTTGGCCCAAATCAACCAAATATTCGCGAAATACCACGTTAATATCATCGGTCAATACTTGAAGACGACGGAGAATACGGGTTATGTGATTACGGATGTGGCTAAAGAATACTCG
>JBJTMW010000066.1:0-4570 GCA_046070715.1 Aquirufa sp.
TCCATTCGGATTCCCCGTCTTAATGAAATTCGCGAAATAGCTGAAAAACGTTTTAGACACCGTATAATCATCCGCCGTGAAAGCGTAATCCTTAATCAAGTGTAAATTGCCCATGCAATATTCGATCTCACAAGCGTGAGGAGCCCCTACCGCAGGACGTGGTTTAGGTGCATTCGGATCCGCTTTCACCGTTCCTCCGGCTAAACCCGAAGCTACCGTCTTATCCACTAAAGGAGCACGGAAGCGAGAATATAAATAGCGGTATACCGGTTGTGCTGAATTCTTGCGATGTAAATCAAACCACTTCCAAGTGCTGTAAACAATGAAACGATCAGCTGCTAAAGCCGTAGCCGAACGCTCGATTACATCTTCCGAACCTGATGGATATAATTTCAATACCGTCTCGTGATCTACTGGATAGGCTTCTTTCACCTTCGCCACATAATTTTCGGGCGTGTAAGGCTTTCCTTGCATAAATGCTGCACCCGGAATTTCCGCTGAGTTCCAACCTAACAATAGTGGCACCTGCGCTTGTTGTTTTGCATTGAAGATTTCTGGTAATGATTTTGGCAAGAAATACCCATCAATTACAGTAGGGAATCCCATAGAACGCGTCTCTTGTGCAATCTCAAACAATTCGCGCGATGACATCGCACGTAAATCTTTCAAAGATTTTGCTCCCGCTTTCTCTGCAAAAGCTACCCCTGCTTTTTCTGCTTGCGCTAAAGGAACTGGGAATAAGGTAGGATTAATACCTGCTCCGCTTTCTCCAATGGCACCGGCGATTAAGCCTTTCGCTAATGGAGAAGCCATTTGGACAGAAACCGAAACTGAACCTGCTGATTCCCCAGCAATAGTCACTTTAGAGGCATCTCCGCCAAACGCTGCGATATTCTTCTTCACCCATTGCAAAGCTAAGGTTTGATCTAAATAACCATAATTACCCGATGCTTTATAAGGAGCCTCCGCTGATAATTCTGGGTGTGAGTAGAAACCAAAAAGGCCTAAACGGTAATTCACCGTCACCACCACGATTCCTTGCTTAGACATCGCCTCGCCATCATAACGTGGCTCCGACGCATCGCCTGCAAATAATCCACCACCGTAGAAATACACTAAGACGGGTAAGTTTTTTGTGTTACGTTTCGCAGGAGACCAAACGTTTAAGTATAAACAATCTTCACTTAGTCCCGCCGAACGCGAGCCCATATCTCCGAATACAATCGCCTGGATAGGACGCGGCCCAAAGGCCTTCGTTTTCTTCACTCCTGACCACGGTTCAGCTGGAATAGGTGCTTTCCAACGCAAATCCCCTACCGGAGGTTTTGCAAAGGGTACCCCGAAATAGGTTTGAATTCCCGTTTGGGTATTGTAATCCCCTTCGATGATTCCTGATTCGATTTTCGCCTGAACGGGCATCTTAAAATCAGTCTGTGCGAACACGCTAGACGCAAATAGGCCCAGCAGGCAGGTTAATTGCCAGATTCTTTTCATTGTTAAATAGGTTTATTGTCAATAATTGATACAATAATAAAACATTCTTTTGGGAAGTCCTACCGCACGAATTTATATATCGATAAAGCCACATCAAAAGGCACTTCCTCCATAGGTACGTGACCCACGTTGAAAACGACACCTTTGCTCCCTTTAATATCCTTCATAAATTCGGCCATGTTATCCACAGAAATCAACTGATCTTTCGCCCCCCACATAACGAACGTAGGTGTCTTGATTTCTTTAATACGCTTGTAATCCCCATGGAAAGAGCCTTTGAAAATCTGCAACGCCACCGCGCGATTTCCTTCCCGAATGGCGACATCATGGAATCGCTCCACCTGCTCATCAGTCACTTTGGATTGATCAGCGTATATCGATTCTAGGCTTTTTCTTACCAATGATTTAGGCGTGACGTACAATAATAAATTGTTGATCACTGGAGTAGAAGCTAGTTTAAAACCGAGTGAGCCGCTTTCTCCTTTTTTGGGATAACCCGCCGCATCAATCAAAACCATTTTAGCTAATCGTGACGGATTATGTAGCGCATAGTTCCAGGTAATGGCGCCACCCATCGAATTACCGACTAAAATGAAACGCTTGATCTTTAAGCGCGTCGCAAAAGAATCGATGAACTTGGAATAATAGGGAAAATCATAGTTGTTTTCCGGCGAAGGTCCCGTTAGCGCAAAACCAGGTAAATCGAGACTAATCACCCGCTTGTAACGCTTTAAGTAAAGCGCTACATTATCCCAGGTATTCAAAGAAGAAGACATTCCGTGTAGCAAAATCAGTGGCAAGGTATCCGTCGCCACTCCCTCATCCCGGTAATGCACTTTCATTCCCATGATGGGCATAAACTTCGAATCTTTATTCGCGTACAAAGGAATCAACTCCTCTACTGGACGATCGCGTTCAGCGAAAAATAGGAATAAGGCGATGAGGGCTATTAGAAAGCCTCCTAAAATCTTAGCGATTGTTTTCATACAATTGATTGAATACCATTTTGAATGTGCTGTGTGTTTGGCCTCTAAACGTCACTTCTGGGCCATACACATATAGATTTCCTTTACCCACTTTCGCTTGGAATGCAGCTACGCCATCTTGCAAATAAGCCTGGCCAAAAGCCCAACCACTGCGCAATGTTTTCTCCGATGCGAACCACGCTAATGGTGTTAGCTCACCGTGAGAGATCGATTCAGGCGCTAGCTTGAATACTGGACTTGCCGCAAAAATGACATCTGCTTTAGGCGCCATACCCCAGTTTGCCGGTGAATTTTGATCCACAGTAACCTGCATCACACTACCCGGAATGTAAAATTTCTCACCCGGCAAATTGCGCTCTTTCCCAGCCACCATTTCCACTAATGCATTCTTTACGGGCAGATTCAAATGATACGCCAAGTTCGCACTCGATCCAATCGTGATGATATCTCCTCCCTCTTCTAAGAAAGCGCGAAGTGCAGGAATAGATTTAGCTGCCGTAATCTTACCCATGGTCTCTGCATACTCCGTTGGAATCTCTGATTCAACCGGCTCTTTCTCATCCCATTCGTTCACAGGCTCAGGCTTTAAGCCAGGAATCGCTCCTTTGACAAAAATCAATACATCGAATTTTGAGCGCAATCCACCTTTATCGATTTCTTTCGCGAACACGAGTTTGAAGTCAAAATGGTGTTGTTCCAAAATCCAACGCAACCAACCAGACGGCATCGAACCACCATAGGTATCCCAAAGACCCACACGCTTCGTTCCCACTTTAGCAGAAACATTCGCCGGCAAAGCGCTTAAAGCTTGGGTTTTCACGGTAGCCTTCGCTAAAATGTCCGCTGCCGCCGCACTGTGCTTCACATAAAAGGCTGACGCGTTTTTTGACACTTCTACACCCGCTTTTAGCAAATCATTCAACAAAGTGAATGACGCATTATCTGAAGTGGAGAATGAATAATAAGCGCCAGTTGCAAACACCGGTTTAGCCTTTTGAAGTTCGCCGTAAGGAACTGTTTCGAAAGGACCGTTAACGTCTTCCAAAATACGATCAAACTGAATTCCCATCGTATAAGCAGGCGTCCAGCCAGCAGCGTCGTACGGACGAACCGGAGGGCCCCCTGGGTATTGGAAGTCATTCGGGTGATCTTGTGGCTCGAACATATCGATCACGTGTGGACGAAACGCTTGATTCGTTTTCACCACGTAAGAACCCACTGGATAGGCTTTTCCATTTACCTCAAATGCTTTTGTTGCCTTCTCTACCCGGATCCCACTTTTGATCAAGATATTGATAAAGGCAATTCCAGAAGTCGATTGATCTGCTGTCACGATGTACGCACGCGCATCACGCGTTTGTGGGTTTTTGTAAACCACCGTAAATAAACTATCGGCTTTCTTCTTGTAATTCCCTCCCGAAATCTCCGCTAACTTCTCCACCTTGTTAGGCGACATCGTCCAATAATCCTGTGAACCTAAATCAATCGATTTTTTACCCATCTTGTAGATGTTCATCAAGACCTCTTCGCGGTAACGAGTCGCATAATTCAATACGGCATAGTTCAAAGAAAGCGAGTAATCAATCGAGTTCTTGAAGAACCATTTGCGCGGTGTGATCGGGAATGGCGTCGCCGAATTAGGGATTAGGCGGTTAGGTACTAATGGAATGTTTTCAGGAGTTGGGTCACCGATGATCTCGGTTAATAAACCAATGATATTGTGGTAGTAGGCTGTGGTACGCAATCCACCATTCCACCAAGTCGAATAAACGGAACCTGATTTCATCGTATAACCCGGCTTACCTTCCGCGTTCAGACGAGAACTCATCGCCGCGCCTAAGGCGTCGATTCCTGTAATTAATAATGGATCATAGACATAGTTGAATGGATCACGGTAAGGAGGACCTGCCACAACCGTTCCGTCTGGACCTGTTTGGTGGTGGTTATACAGGATTTGCGGCATCCATTCGATGTATTGTTGGCGAGCCATGTTAGTCGACTCACTCATATTCATCATATAGAAATCGCGGTTATTATCGTGTCCGATGTATTTTTCATACAGACGTGGCAAGTTATCCGTCGAGCGTTTC
>JBJTMW010000067.1:0-5924 GCA_046070715.1 Aquirufa sp.
CAATCCCCTCATGTCCCCTAAAAGACATAAAGAAGATGCAGGTCCCGGCGCTGGAATCGTGACCGATTTAGGTCCTCATTTAATTGATCAAGCTTTGCATTTATTTGGAAAACCTACTCAGGTTTTTGCAGATTTACGCAAGACAAGGCCCGGCACGGAGGTCATCGACTTGTTCGAGATTCTGTTGTATTATCCATCCTTACGCGTTCGCTTAAAAAGTGGTTATTATTTCAAAGAACCCATTCCTGCTTTCCAATTACACGGTACAAAAGGCAGCTTTATTAAGACTCGCTCTGATCGCCAAGAGGTCGATTTAGACAAAGGACACGTTCCCATGGGTGAAAACTGGGGTGTAGATGCACCGAGTGAATATGGTTTGCTACATATAGATGGCAGCAGTCCGGAGCGCGTTGCTTCTGAAAAAGGCGAGTATATGGCATTCTATGAAAATGTTTTTCAATCTTTGCGATCTGGAGCGGCACCAGCGGTACCCGGAGAAGATGGAATCGCAAGCATGCGTGTCATCGATGCAGCCTACGAAAGCCTAGAAAAACAAGCAGTTATCCCTTTTTAAGATGGAATTATTCAAACAATTTGAGCCGGAATTAAGCAAAAAAATCCAACAAGTAGGCGTCATTCGAAAATTTAAAACGGACGAATACTTGATGAAAACCGGGCAATCTATTCGCTCTGCGGTGCTAGTGACGAAAGGGATCATCAAAGTTTTCCGTGAAGATGAGGAAGGAAACGAGGTATTTATGTACAACCTGCATCCGGGCGAAGCATGCGCCATTTCCATGACTTGTGCGGCGAGGCAATTATCGTCTCAGATTATGGCCAAAGCCCTCGTAGACACCGAAGTCATCGCCATCCCGGCCGAATTAATGGACGAATGGGGCGCTAAATATAAATCTTGGTACCAATTTGTGCTAGAGACCTACCGTTCTCGCTTTGAAGAATTACTGGACACCTTAGATCAAATTGCGTTTAGAAATCTGGACGAACGTTTACTTTGGTACTTAAAACAGCACCAAAAGAGCTTGAAAACGAATATTTTAAAAGCATCCTTCACAGACATCGCGCAAGAATTGAATTCTTCCAGAGAAGTCATATCACGCTTAATGAAGAAGTTAGCTGAGAAAGGATTCATCAAAATCAATAAGAACCAAATCGAAATCATCGATTTACGGAGTCTGTGATTTTCATCACGAAAAAGCTTAACTAAATAAGGGAATTTTGTCCTATGATGAAATTCCTTTTTACCTTTTTGCTTAGCATTCCACTACTCGCTCAAAGGCCCTTTTACGCCCAATTCCGCTACTTTCACTTAGAAACAGATAATGAAAAAGCCCTACCCGATTATGCGGCAAACGCAATGGGAGCAGAAGTCGGTTACACAAAAAACGTAGGAAAGCACCTACAAATAGATTTTTCAGGTTCCCTCAGCACCTCCTTTCTAAATTCTTCTAACCTTGCTTCGAGTCGCTATGAAATCGGTTTATTCGATCAAGCGAATACCACTAACTTGGATTTTTTAACCCGGATTGAAAAAGCCTCTTTGACTTACCAAAACAAGAAAATGAAAGTCAAACTAGGTCGCCAAGTGCTAAATACCCCCTTTATTAATCCACAAGATGGCCGAATGAGGCCAAGCGCTGAAGGAGGAATTTATGCTGAATATGGCCCTCTTAGTGTAGGTTACTTGTACGAAATGGCACCGAGGGGAACGATGGGCTGGTCTACGGTAGCCGAATCGATCGGTTATTATCCAGTGGGTGTCGACTATGACGGCAAAAAATCAATCTATGCAGGTCATTTAACGAGTGCGGGGATATTGATGGCAGGACTCGATCAAAAATGGAAAGGGATAAGCTTTAAATTCCATGACCTTTTCGTCGAAAATATACTGCAAAGCGCCTTGATTTCGGCAGAATTCACAAAACCCATTCCAGGTGGAAAATGGGTAAACGGAATGCAATTCATTAAGCAACACTCCCTTAGTGATAACCAGTACACAGAAAAAAATACCCACGCCTCTGTCATCAGCTTGAAAACAGGCCTTGAATACAAGCGATGGAATGGTAGTTTAAACTTCACGAATATTAGCGCAGAGGGTAGGTATCTTATGCCACGCGAATGGGGAAAAGATCCATTCTATACGTTTATGCCCAGAGAAAGAAACGAGGGATTAGGCGATGTAAAGGCCTATGTGGCTAAATTTAGTTATGTAATTCCCAAATGGAAAATCAAAATCAATCCTAGTGTAGGTTATTTTGAACTTCCATCGGTAACTAATTTTAGTCTGAATAAATATGGGATGCCCTCTTACACGCAAATGAATGTAGAAGTCTTGATTGATGCGTCCAAAATTGCCAAAGGGCTTGATTTCCAATTTCTTTTAGCTAACAAAACGAACCAAGGGGACACGATGGAGAACGCAAAGTATATCCAAAATAAAGTGAATATGAACTCCTGGAATTTCGTCGTAAATTATCGTTTGTAAATTTTCGATCTTAGTGATAAAAATCACGAATAAGGTCTGACAAAAGGTTGAAATTTGTATCAACAATAACAAAAAACACAACATGGAAATTATTGGTTATTTCGCATCCTTGTTAATCGGAGTCTCTTTGGGACTTATCGGGGGTGGCGGATCCATTTTAACGGTACCGGTTCTGGTTTATCTTTTCGGGGTAAATCCTATTCTAGCCACTGCCTATTCGCTATTCGTCGTAGGTGCGAGTTCCTTAGTAGGCGCTATTCCCAAATACAGACAAGGTTTGATTAATGTAAAAACGGCTATCATTTTCGGGATACCGTCGATTGCTGCCGTTTATGCGACTCGCAAATTCATTGTTCCATTAATCCCGTCTGAAGTTTTTAGCATAGGAGATTTCATCGTAACTAAATCCATCTTGATGATGGTTCTGTTCGCGATCTTGATGGTTGCCGCTTCTATATCGATGATTAGAGGCAAATGTGAGCAATGTGAAAAAGAAAAATTAGGCACTTACGTAGAAGAAGCTCAAGTATTCAATTACCCCATGATCTTGTTAGAGGGAGCTGTCGTAGGCACTTTAACAGGCCTAGTGGGCGCTGGAGGCGGTTTTTTAATTATTCCGGCTTTGGTGATGCTCTCTAAATTATCGATGAAGCAAGCGGTAGGGACTTCCCTATTGATCATTGCCGCTAAGTCTTTAATTGGATTTACGGGTGACCTTGGCCACACGGTCATTGATTGGAACTTATTATTAACCGTGACAGGATTAGCGATTGTCGGGATTTTCCTTGGCGACATTTTAAGTAAAAAAGTAGACGGAAACAAACTAAAAGTGGGTTTTGGCTGGTTCGTTTTAGTGATGGGAATATACATCCTGATTCAACAATTAGCCTTCCCTTTAAAATAATCTTAACAGAACAACAGCATGAAAGTAGAGCAAATTTACACGGGATGTTTAGCACAAGGTGCTTATTACATTGAAAGCAATGGTGAAGCAGCGATCATCGATCCACTTCGCGAGGTGCAGCCTTATATCGAGAAAGCGGAACGTAATGGCGCTAAAATAAAGTATGTTTTTGAAACACACTTCCACGCGGACTTCGTTTCAGGACATATTGATTTGTCTGCCAAAACAGGTGCTCCCATCGTTTACGGCCCCAATGCCGCTTGCGCGTTTGATTGCATTTCAGCGACAGATGGCCAAGAATTCAAATTAGGCAATGTAACCATCCGCGTGATCCACACACCTGGTCACACCATGGAATCCACTTGTTTCCTTTTAATCGACGAAAACGGAAAAGAAACGAGCTTATTCTCCGGTGACACCTTATTTATAGGTGATGTGGGTCGCCCAGATTTGGCCCAAAAAGTCATCGCCGATCTAACACAAGACATCTTAGCAGGACATTTATATGATTCCCTTCGCAACAAAATCATGCCTTTAGCAGACGATATCATCGTTTATCCAGGCCACGGTGCGGGTTCTGCCTGCGGTAAAAACATGAGCAAGGAAACCACAGATACACTTGGCAACCAAAAGAAAGTAAACTATGCGTTGAACCCTGCTCTAACAAAAGAGGCATTCAAAAAAGAGGTATTAACGGGCCTAGTAGCCCCTCCTGCTTACTTCCCATTAAACGTTTTGATGAACATCAAAGGATATGATTCAATCGACAAAGTGTTAGAAAGAGGTCAACATGCTTTAACTCCAGAAGGATTTGAAGCTGCTGCCACAGAAACAGGGGCCTTAATTTTAGATACCCGCGACCCACAAACTTTCGCCGCAGGTTTCGTTCCTAATTCAATTAACATCGGAATCGACGGATCTTTCGCTCCTTGGGTAGGAACTTTAATCCCAGACATCAAGCAAGAAATCTTGCTAGTGACGGACGAAGGCCGCGAGGAAGAGGTAATCACACGTCTAGCCCGCGTTGGTTATGATTTCACGATCGGATATTTGAAAGGTGGATTCGCCTCTTGGAAAGCATCAGGCATGGAAATCGATCGCATTGAATCGATTGACGCAACTGAATTATGGAAGCGTGTCAAAGCTGGTGAAGGTGAAATTCTGGATGTTCGCAAGAACAGCGAATACCTTTCAGAGCACGTGATTGATGTAGAAAATGCGCCTTTGGACTTCATTAATGACAGTATGTTAAAAATCAATAAGGACAAAACCTACTTCGTACATTGTGCGAGTGGATACCGCTCTATGATCTTTAATTCAACATTAAGAGCTCGCGGATACGATAATTTAATCGATGTAAAAGGTGGATTCAAGGCTATAAAAGAGTCTGAGAAATTCCCACTTACAGAATACGTTTGTCCATCTACCCTATTGTAATCATGGAAGAATTACTCGCAAATCCAGCGACTACGGTCGTTGATGTAAGAGAAACAGGAGAATTTGCTGGTGGCCATTTCGATGGCGCCATTAACATTCCTTTGGGAATTATTCCCTTACGCATAGACGAATTTAAGGCCATGGCAGGCCCCATCGTGGTTTATTGCAGAAGCGGAAATCGTTCTGGTATGGCCCAAATGCTCTTAAAACAAGCAGGCCTTACAGAAGTGTATAATGGTGGAGGTTTACACGATATGTTGATGTATCAAAACTAATATGCTAGCTAACCTTACACAAAATTGGGGATTCATGCGCATTATCCGTCTACTAGTAGGTGGATATGCGCTTGTAGAAGCCTTCCGCGCATCCGATGTGTTAATCGGGATGATGGGCACCGTATTGGTAGGAATGGCCTTGCTAAATGCTGGCTGCGGATCCCAAGGCTGCGGTATTCCAGCACCACGCAATAACCAAACTAAAACGGAAGAAATAGAATATGAAGAAATTCATTCAAAATAGATTCTGGCAAATCCTAGGAGGAATATTCGGCGGAATAGCCGGATATTTCTACTGGAGAGACATTGGTTGTGCGAGTGGCACTTGCCCCATTACGAGCAAACCCTTGAATAGCATTGTATATTTTGCTGTTTTGGGGTATTTTATGTTGGGAACGATTAGTGTGTTGAGAGCACAAAGCATAAAGAATAAAGATGGTGAATGGTAAGTGGTGAATGATGAATGGTGAATTTTCCCTCCGGACTGACTACTGCCGACTGCCCACTGAATACTGCCGACTGACTACTGGCGACTGACTACTGACTACTGCCGACTGCCTACTGCCCACTGCCCACTGCCCACTGAATACTGATTAAAACAATTAAATACCTTCTAAAAATGATTGAAACAATTACACAACCCTGGCCCTGGTATGTTGCAGGAGCCTTAATCGGACTGATCGTCCCTGCCCTACTCTTGTTAGGCAATAAACACTTTGGCATTTCAGCCAACCTGCGCCATATGTGTGCCGCCTGTATTCCGAGCGACATTCCCTTTTTCAAATACGATTGGAAAAAAGAATCT
>JBJTMW010000068.1:0-6158 GCA_046070715.1 Aquirufa sp.
CGTAAGGTACGATTAGCCGTTTTCGACCCCACTAGCGTTTGGTCACGTTTGTTGATTTTTAAGAGGAGGGAATCTTGTGCCTCTTTGGCATATAAGCTTAATGTGCTCAATACTAGGCAGATAATAGCGATGATCTTTTTCATATTATTGTATTTGTAAGGTGCGTTTTACGTTTTCTTCTGTTTTTACGTAGGTATTCGCTACGGTGTGTATACTGTTTTCGAAGGCAGCATTTCCTTCTTTTAGTTTTTGCCAATTCACCGGCTCACCGTCCAGCGCTTGTCTGATTTCGCCTACGATTTTACCGAAAAGGGATTTTCTGCGTTTTTGCTGTGTAAAGGCCGGCTTTATTTCTTCCTCTACCACGGGATTTATGTCCAGGCGGACGGTTAAGATATCCTGAGGTTCTTCCTGCTTCTCGATCATAGGAACCGAGGCAATCGTTTCTTCTTTGGGAGCTTCTTCGATCACCGAAGCTACTGAAGAGGCTACTTCCATCGCGGGTTTAAAACGAGCTTTCGCAAGAGTGGATTCGGTAGGGCGGCTCTGTACATTCGATGGTTCAGCAATAGTTGTTTCGACTTTTTCCAAAGGCGCTACCATTTTTTCGGTCTTCGCCACCTGGGTGGTCTCCTCCGGTGCCGTATTCCAAGTCCAGCTCAGCCCTAGCGCTAACAAAAGCATCGCTGCTGACGCCCAATAGATAGGGAATCGGTGAGTAGGCTTTTCTTCTAGCCTTTCTTCTATTCGAGACCACAATCCCTCCGGGATGTCTTCGGATTTGTTTAGGAGTTGCTCTCTCCATTTTTCCTCTACAGAATTCCAATTTTTCATAGCTGTAAGGTGATTAGTTGATTTTGTAATAAGGCTCTGGCCCGCGATAGTTGCGATTTAGAGGTCCCTTCTGATATATCGAGTAAAAGAGCGATCTCCGCGTGGGAATAGCCCTCAATGGCATATAAATTAAATATAGTACGGTAACCGGTAGGCAAGGCCGCAATTAATTGTTCGATTTCCTGAATCCCTAATTGCATTAAAGTCTCATCTGGGTGCGCTAGGTCAAAAGCCACATCGATATCCATCGGATAACGATCTTTGTTTTTTCGAATAGACATGAGTGCCTCGTTCACCATAATTTTGCGAATCCAGCCTTCGAAACTTCCACCTCCTTGGTATTGGTCTAGTTTGGAAAATACTTTCACAAAACCTTCCATCAACGTATCTTCTGCCTCTGAGGTGTTTGTAATATACCGTTTTACCACGGAAAGCATTTTTCCGGCCATTTTTTGAAACAAGGCCTGTTGCGCTTGTCGATTGTTATTTCGGCAGGCGGCGATGAGCTCGGTTTCAGAAGGAAAGGAAGGTAAACGTTTATTCATATCTAATTCGACTGCAAAGATGGCACAAAGCGCTAAATGGTTGCGTGAGTTTGAAAAGAATTTCAAAATTCCGTTCTTTGCCTAAATTATACTCATGCCAAACGCAGCGCCCATCGGGATTTTTGATAGTGGAATAGGAGGATTAACTCTGGCGCACGCCATCACAGAGTTGATGCCGCAGGAGAATATCATCTATTTTGGGGATACGGCGCACTTGCCCTATGGGGATAAATCGGCGACGGCGATTCAGGCCTATTCGGTGAAGATTTGCAATTTGCTGTTAGAGAAGAATTGCAAGTTGATTTTGATTGCGTGTAATTCGGCTTCGGCGGCGGCGTATGATTTAGTGAAAGCTTATGTGGGAACGAAGGCCAAAGTCGTGAATGTGATCGACCCGGTGATTGCGTATTTGGACCAAAACTGGGAAAACAAAACCCTCGGTTTAATTGGAACCAAACAAACGGTAAATTCCGGGATCTATGCGAACAAGGCGGAAGCGTTAGGAAAGAACATCCGTATTCAATCTTTGGCCACTCCCTTATTAGCCCCGATGATCGAGGAAGGTTTCTTCTCGAATTCGATCTCAGAACACATCATCAAAGAATACCTCGCGCAACCCACTTTGCAAGGAATCGAAGGGCTGATCTTAGGTTGCACGCATTATCCGCTTATTAAAGCGCAGATTGATGCCTATTACCAGGGTCGTATTCCAGTGATTGATACATCGATCATCGTGGCGCAGGAAATTAAACGTATTTTAACGGCGGAGGATATGTTGCACGATGGGAAAGAATCGAGCCGACAGTTCTATGTTTCGGATTATACGGATTCCTTTGAAAAATCCACCCAAATCTTCTTTGGGAAGGCCATCAAACTCACACAATACCCGATCTGGGATTAATTAGCCGTTGTTGCTGAAAAGTTGAGAAACTTTTTGACGTAGCTGCAATTTAGCTAGGCGAGCTTGCTGCTCTTGCTTGCTTTGGCGAAACCATAAAAAAGCAATCGCTGCCACGATTAAATAGGGCGCTGTTAACAAGTATAATATACCCGTATTCAAGCCTGTTGCAATATTCGATCGACCGTTGGAAATACTACTTTCGATCGTCGTCCGGCACATCGCACACTGCGCTACCGCATCGATTTGCGTGAATAAAAACAAGGCAAATAAGATAAATGCTTTCTTAAACATAGTAAGGAGAGATCAATAAATAGACGATAACGCCAGAAACCGATACGTACAACCAAATAGGATAGGCCCATTTGACAATGGCTTTGTGCGCTACGATGTTACCCGATAAGGCAAAATAGATTGCTTTCAGCACCAAGCGAACCACCCCGATCGAAAGCAGGATGTGGGAAATCAATAAGAAATAATACACGGGACGAATCCAACCTTCACCACCAAAAGGAGTGGATGGATTTGAAATGTGGTAGAGAATATACAGCACTAAGAAAAGCGAACCTTGCACAAAGGCTGCTCCCATCGCCTTCCGGTGTAAGCCAATGTTCCCGCTTTTTACACCGATTAAACCAATGACTAAGCTTAAAGCAGTCGTCGAATTCAGTAAGCCTATCACGTGAGGCAATACTTTAGTCCATTGACCTAAAGAGATTTTAGTTTGAATCCCAATCAAAATCGCCACAGCCACCGGAATGGCTACCGAAAGTACATTAATGAGTTGATCGTTTTTCTTAGTTGCTTCCATCGTTTTTATTCGTTGGTGTAGATGCTTTTTAATACTTTGATTTCGACTAACAAGCGGTCCACTTCTTTTTTATCTGTTCCGTCATAAAATCCGCGGATGATTCCCTCTTTGTCTACCAGTATTAACCGTTCTGAGTGGATAAATGTTTCGTCTGGGTTCTTAATTGCTGCATCATATTCGGATGCGTCTGCCAAGGGAACGTGAAATCCTTTTAATGCCAAAGGATAGATTGACTTCTTTTCTCCCGTCAAAAAGTGCCATTGTCCTTTGTTCGCATCAAAGCGTTTCGCATAGGCCGCCAGCTTTTCAGGCTGATCAAATGCAGGATCTACTGAAATCGAAAGCAATTGCACTTCTGAATCTTGATGAAAAGTATCCTGAACTCGGCTTAATTGAGTCGTAATTTTAGGGCAAATGGTGCCACAGCGGGTAAAGAAAAAACTAGCTACGTAGATTTTGCCTTGGAGGCTTTGGGAGGCAAAAGGCTTTCCCGATTCGTCCGTTAATGTAAAAGAGGGAATGGTTTGAAAAACCGTATCCATCTCTGCCTCGTTCCAGCGGGGATGTAGGCGCTTCGCCATTTTGATTTCTCCTGTCGTCGAATCGATCGCCGGAATAAAGCGAGGAAGACTAAAGTGGTTAGTGCCAAAAGTCTTCAGCCCTAAATAAACAAAGACAGGCACTATTAATACGAGAAATAATATGCCTGTCTTTTTATTCATTGCCCTGAAAGGAAATTAAAATCAATGTAAGTGACCACCTTCGTAGATCAAGGCCGTTAAAAGCCAAACTACGAAAATAGTAGGGATCAATACCGCCCAGATCAAGGATTTTACCTCATGCTTTAAGTGCATAAATTCACCTACGATATAGAACGCTTTCACAATCGTCATGCCACAGAAGATCGCCACACGTAAAGTGCTAGCTGCCATCGTAAAGGCAATCACGAATTCAATCGCGGTTAAAATCAATAAAATCCAAAACGTTTTCCAAATCGCGCCTGTATTAGGAGCGGGAATTTCTTTTTCTGAGGTTCCGTGTGCTACGTGCGAAGCCATATATAATTCGATTATAAGATTAAACTAAATAGAAGAAGGTAAATACGAATACCCAAACTAGATCGACAAAGTGCCAGTATAAACCTACTTTCTCTACCATTTCATAATGTCCTCTGCGCTCATACACACCTGTTGCTGCGTTAAAGAAAATCAAGATATTCAAAATAACTCCAGAGAATACGTGCGTTCCGTGGAAGCCCGTAATAAAGAAGAACAAGTCAGCGAAAGCAGGAGGTCCGTACGGGTTACGCACTAAATTCGCTCCTTCGATTGGTGTGCTTACCCCGTCAATGATTTGTTTCGCTGCAATGGATAAGTCTTCAGGGCCGTGGATAAAGTGCGTCCACTCCCAAGCTTGAGATCCTAAGAAAGTGAAACCACCTACGATCGTCCAAAGCATCCATTTTTCTACATCCTTACGGTCACCACGGTGTCCCGCTTCTACCGCTAATACCATCGTTACCGATGATGCGATCAAAATGAAGGTCATGATACCTACGAATACTAAAGGCAAAGACATCCCGTGTAAAAATGGAACGGCTTCGAAAACTTTTTCTGGAATAGGCCAGTGAGTGGTAGCGAAATAAAAATCGTGAGGCGTGCCTTCCCATGCAGGTTGGCTAAAACGAATCATTCCGTACGTGATCAAAAGGGCAGAGAAGGTGAAGGTATCCGATAAAAGGAAGAACCACATCATCAATTTTCCATAACTAGCTTTAAGGGGTTCAGAACCTCCTTGCCATGTTAAATTTTCTGGAACCGCTGGGGCAGCGTGTGCTACTGACATAGGTATAAGCTTAATTGTTAATCAATAAAAATACAAATAAATAAAGCCACAACGCATCTAAAAAATGCCAATACGTGGCGCAAATCTTAATCTGAGTCAATTGCTTCGCATTTATCTTCAATCTAAAGGCAGCCACTAAGGCGAAAATTAGAACGATTAGGCCTGAGACAAGGTGTAAGCCGTGTAAACCAGATAAAACGTAAACAAAAGAACCGGAAGGATTACCCACAAAAAATACGTTCATCTCCACTAATTGGATCCAACCGTAAAATTGCATTACTAAAAAGAGTAATCCGAGCACAAAAGTAATAGAAATACTTATTCGAAGTGCATTAAATTGGTCTTTTTTTGCAGCTAAAAGCGAGTAATGCATGGAAAGGCTACTCAATAGTAACACGCCTGTGCTATAGCTGAATAAACGAGGCATTTCAAATTCTACCCAGTTACCTTCCGCTTTTCTAACTAAATAGGCTGAGGTGAAGGCTGCAAAAAGCATAATAATGGAAACGATGAATAACCACATCGTAAAGACTTTTGGATTAATCGAGCGTGTTTCCGCTGGTTCGATGGTGTTTTGTTGTGCGTTCATGATTTAAACTTTATCAAATAATAAGGCAATTTGTATGATGATTAAATAGAAAAACGAACCAAACATCATCCACTTGGCGGCCTTGTCTGTGGGGCGCATCATGAGGTAAAAGGTTTGGCATAAAAATAGAATTCCCGCTACTACCGTAATGATCGCAGATTGAATTCCCGTGATGTGCAATAAATATGGCACAAATCCCAAAGGCACTAAAAAGAGCGTATAAATCATGATGGTGAAAGCCGTTTTAATGTCTTTCTTCCCGTCATTGGGGAGCATCTTAAATCCAGCTTTGCGGTAATCCGCATCCGCCACCCAAGCAATCGCCCAGAAGTGCGGAAATTGCCAGAAAAATTGAATGGCAAACAAGATTCCCGGCTCCCAGCCAAAATGTCCCGTCGCCGCTACCCAACCAATCATAGGAGGAAAGGCACCCGGGAACGCCCCTACAAATACAGAAATAGGCCCTACGCGTTTCAGCGGCGTATATACATAGCCATAGAGGATATAGGAAATCAAACCGATTAAGGCCGCCTTCCAAGTGAAATAGCTCAATAATCCCAAGGCGATAACCGCTAATATATAACCAAAATTGCGGGCTTGCTCCGGCGTCAAAGTCTCCGTAGGCAGGGGACGTTT
>JBJTMW010000069.1:0-5970 GCA_046070715.1 Aquirufa sp.
CTTATCGATGTAGCGTAACATCAATAACGCCACATAGACCGGATACGTGGGAATGGTATGGTAAAGCGAATTTTCTGAGATGTGCGTATGGTAATCAAAAATGGTAGGAACCTTTCGGCTGTTTTTCTCTGGTAATACGGCTTTATTTACTAGCACGCAGGTAATCCCCGCGATGCCAAAATTCTTCTGAGCGGACGCGAATATCACCCCAAATTTCTCCATCGGCAAAGGTCTCGACAAGAAATCAGACGTCATATCTGCCACTAAAGGTACATCGACTTCTGGGAACGCGTGGTATTGTGTTCCGTCGATCGTCTCATTGGAAACGACGTGTAAATAACGCGCGCCTTGAACGTCCGTGATTTTTGGGATTCGGTCGTAGTTCGTGTCTTTGGAAGAAGCTAAAAAGAAGGCGTTCGCCTCATTCGCCGCCGCTTCGATGGCTCTTCCCGCCCAAAAACCCGTATCCACAAAGGCAATCTTGTCAGAAGGTTCCGTCAAATTCATGGGGGCAACCGTCAGCTGACTAGAAGCACCGCCCGGCAGCCAAAGCACCGCCCAATCATCCGAAAGACCATATAATTTTTTCACGAGCGCATTCGCTTCGTCCAATAAATCCGTGAAAATGGGAGAACGGTGGCTGATTTCCGCGATGGAAACGCCCATCCCGTTATAGTCGACTAAACCAGCCGCTGCCTCTTGAATAACCTCAAAGGGAAGTGTTGCGGGTCCGGGAAAGAAATTATGTTTGCGCATTAGGAAATGGTTTGGGAACTAATTTTCAGCGTAATAATTCCAGCAATTAAAGAGGGTAAGGCGAAGAACAAAAAGCTTTCTGCCATGCCCAAACCTAGCCCCACTAAAATGCCGCCTAAGATGGGGCCTAAAATTCCTCCTAAACGACCCATCCCGATCGCCCAGCCAATACCCGTCGAACGAATCGCGGTAGGATACATCCTCGCTGCTACGGCATACAAGCCTACAAAGCTGCCCTGCACCCCAAAACCAAGGAAAAACAGGACTACGAGGATTAAATTTGAACCAGAAAATTGTCCAAAAATGCCCAATAAAACAGCGGTAATTAAAAGTAGAACTCCGATCGATTTTTTCAATCCAAAACGGGTTGAAAAATAGCCTTGGACCGGAATGCCTACGATGGCTCCCAGATTAAAGATGGTTCCTGAATAAATGGCTAATTCCATCGATAGACCTGCATTAGAGGCTAATTTCGGAATCCAGTTCATCAAGAAATAAAGGGTCGTAAAGGAGAGGAACAAGGCACTCCAAAGTTGCCAAGTGCTCCATTTAAAATCAGGCGTAAATAAGGCGCTGATATTGGCGTCTTCTGGCTTGGCTTTGGCCTTAAATTCATCGGATTCTTTCAGGAAGAAAAACAAGATAGGGATCACTAAAAAAGTGGCATAACCCGCTAATTCAAACAGGTGTTCCCAACCATTTTCTGCGATAATTTTCGCAGACGAAATGCCGGTTAACACGGCTCCCACCGGATAGCCCGCCACCACCGTGCTCACCCAAAAATCGCGCGTCGACGCAGGCGCATATTCCGCCGTAATCGCCGCGGTACTCGCCATCATCGTCCCGATTCCCAGCCCACTGATAAAGCGGTAAATCATCAACATGTTCACATCCGTCGCGTAAGACGTTAAATAAATGCAGGTTCCCATGATCACGGCCGCCAGAATCATCAGCGGCTTCCGCCCAAAACGATCCGCCAACGGAGCTAAAAATATCGCTCCCACCGTCATTCCGACCAGGCCAGAACTAAACACGATCCCCAAATTCGCCGGGGAAATGCTCCAGGCCTTCGCAATCGCCGGTGCCGTATAGGAAATGATCAACACATCCATGCCATCGAGCATGTTGCATAGAAAACAGATCAAAATAATCAGTACTTGTATCGCTCTCATCGGTATTACATTACTTTCCAAACTCGAATCAGCACGTAATCCGGCAAGCGTTCTCCCGTACACACAAATAGGCTGTTGTTTACCCAATCGTATTTGCCTTTAGGCGCATCGAATTTAGGCATCGCTCGGAAATAGTATTCATTCGCATCTACCTTTTCCCCTTTGGCTAATCGTGCTGCAATTTCTGGGGTTGCTGCTCGTATGCCGGTATTTTTCACATAGATTAAAGTGCCATCATCCGTTCTAAATTGGTAATGCGCCTCTAATTCGGTCACTCCATCCGCTCGCAATATTTGCCAGTCTGCTCCACCATTCAAGATTTCTCCCTTGATTTTAGGGCCTTCCACCGTTCCGCCTATAATGGGAATAATGCGGCGCGTTCCGTGAGGGGTTTCCCCCACGATTAACGCAGGATCCAGTTTTACTTTCAGTTCACAGAAGAAATCGAGCGCTGGCGCTTTTTGTGCCTGGGACATAGTAATGCTCATAAAGAATAGGAATAGAATTTTTTTCATAGGTTTAGTTTTAATCAGGGCAATCCTTGCTGAAAGGTAATTTCAGTCGTTAATCCCATCGCGCTGAAGCGAAAAGCCATCGTGCGTGCTTGAGACGGATTTGTAATTTTATCACAATGAGAGCCTTTTTCCAAAAAATACACATAATATTCCTGATTTCGGTCCGCTAATTGCTGAATATCGGGTTTCCCTAGGATGTCTTCCAAATCATTGGAGCTAACTCCCTTCCATGTCATTTTATGCGTTTTCAGCCAATCAATCTGCTTTTCTCTCGTCCCGCCACAACTCCCGCGGTCCTTTTTAAAGCTTTCTACATCAAAACCGGTCAAATCCGGTTGTTTCGTACACGAAACGGAGATCAAAAATAAGAGGGCGAAGGCTGTCAGTATTCTCATACCTTAAATTTAAGGAATTGTGGCTAAATTGCGGCATAAATCCATCGCTGTGCACATTTTAATCTCTCCTGATAAGTTCAAAGGCTCTCTTTCTGCCTCGCAAGTATGCGAAGCGCTTGAAAAAGGGATTAAGAAACGTCGTCCCAAAACCGTTTTCACCACCCTCCCCCTCGCCGATGGCGGGGAAGGTACCTTAGAAGTAATTCAACAATTGCATGGCGGAACGTGGATTTCAGTGGACACCTTTGACCCGTTGATGCGTCCCATTCAGGCAGATTATTTATGGTTAGCGGATCAAAAAACGGCCTACATCGAAATGGCCCGCGCCTCTGGTCTTGCCTTATTGTCCGTAAAGGAGCGCAATCCGCTTAAAACCTCGACTTTCGGAACTGGAGTGCTGATCGCAAATGCACTAAAACGTGGCGCTACCCAAATCATCCTCACCATTGGTGGCTCTGCTACAAATGATGCAGGAATTGGAATGGCTGCTGCATTGGGTTGGACGTTTTTGGATGGAGAAGGGGCTACTCTGGATCCAGTAGGCGAAAACATGATTCGCATTGCTTCTATATCGGCTGCTAAACCAGCGTCTTGTTCTTTCACGGTCGTCACTGACGTAACCAATCCACTCGCTGGACCCGCAGGAGCAGCACACGTTTTCGCTGCTCAAAAAGGTGCCAACGCTACAGCAATTAAACAATTAGATAAAGGTCTAAATAATATAGCTTCCTTCTTTGGATCCATGGCCTCAGAACCCGGAGCTGGTGCTGCTGGCGGGCTAGGAGCTGGCGCACGTTATTTCCTAAATGCTAAAATCGTTGCTGGTTCTAGCTGGATTATGGACAAAGTCCACTTTAACCGAGCACTTTTAAAAGCGGATTTCATTATCACTGGCGAAGGTAAGATTGATTCCTCCACTTGGGGAGGCAAAGTAGTGTCCGAAGTAGTTAAACGTTGCGATAAAGTCTTCAAGCAAACTATTTTGGTCTCCGGGGCCTTTGAAAGTTCGGTTAATTTCCCCCTATTTTTGGACGAAAATGACGTGTTTACGATAGCGTCCCGTTCTACAGATTTAGCAGATTCAATCGCGAGAGCTGCTCAGATTTTAGAGCAGATTGGGGAAGAGATTGCGTTAAAGTATTTGAACTAGATTTGAGACCTTTCATTTAGAGTTGTCGCATTTTCAAATGACTCTTTTTTCTTTTGAAGAATTGCAAACATATGCTCCAATTTCAATCATTTATCTCGGTTTTTGAGAGTATTTTTCCTCAAACGTTAAGAGAGATTGATATATAAATCTTAATAAAATTTCTCAAAAATAAAACGTAAAACCTTATAGGTGAAAATACCCATTAATCCACAAATTAATGTAATAAACAATTCTTTGTACTTTTTCATATGTATAGAAAGTAGGTTAGTTGAAAAATTTATCCAAATAGATAAATAGGTACATCAAAGATAATAGAAGCAAAATTTTCACTCCTTGCAAAAATCACAAGGAATTAGACTAGTTTAACTATTTGAAGGGGGAACAGACGTACCTATTCGATCGCTTAGGCCGAGGTAAATGTAGCGTTGTTTTTGAGGAAACAGCACAAAAAAGAAAGTAATGATTAAAATTATCAAGAAACTGATAATTTAAGATAGACAAACTAAACGCTTCGCCGCTTCCACCAGCACCTCATCCTCTTTTGCGAAACAAAAGCGCAAAATTTTATCACCGGGGTCGGTTTCGTAGAAAACGGATACGGGAATGGAGGCCACTTTGATTTCACGCGTTAGGCGATCGGCTAAATCTACATCCTTCTCGGCTGAGATGGCTGAGTAATCGAGGCATTGGAAGAAACTTCCGGCGCTTGGAAGAATTTTCCATTTACTACCCGCGAATTGGGAGGCGAATAGGTCGCGCTTTTTTTGGTAAAAATCAGATAAACCTAGATAGTGAGAGGGCTCTTTCAAGTAATCCGCTAAGGCATATTGCAAAGGAGTTGCGCTCGAGAAGGTCACCCATTGATGTAGTTTTCTAAACTCAGCGGTCAAGAATGCTGGAGCGATGCAGTAGCCTATTTTCCAGCCTGTGATGTGGTAAGTTTTGCCAAAAGATCCGCACACAAAACTGCGTTTACGCAATTCTGGATGCAATAAAACGCTGGCGTGTTGTGCGCCATCGAAAACGATGTGCTCGTATACTTCGTCTGAAACGATCAGGATATTCGTCCCTTTGACGATTTCCGCAAAGGCATCTAAATCCGCCATCGACCATACAGCGCCGGTCGGATTGTGCGGACTGTTTACCATAATCGCTCTCGTTCGAGGCGTAATTTTAGCAGCAACGGAAGGCCAATCAATCGAAAAGTTGGAAGAGGCCTTTAATGGGATATGAATGGGTACTCCCCCCGCTAAACGAACAATGGGATCGTAGGCGTCATAGCTTGGGTCGAACATAATAACTTCGTCGCCCGGAGAAACGCAGCAATGAATCGCCGCAAAAAGGGCTTCCGTGGCACCAGAAACAATCGTCACTTCTGAATCTGCTTCGACGGGGATGTTATAAAAGGAAGACGTTTTTGCCGCAAGCGATTGACGCAAAGCGGGAACGCCGGCCATGGGGGCATATTGGTTATGACCTTTGGCATAAAACTGTAACAAATCTTGCAAAGCAGACGCGCAATCGAAGCCAGGAAAACCCTGGGAAAGGTTTAGAGCACCGTGTTCGAGGGCGAGGGCAGACATTTTGGTGAAAATAGTCGTCTGAACCTGTGGCTGCTTGGATGGAAATGAAATCATAGCCTAATTTAACAAGGCTTTTCCATCGTACCAAACCTGCACCACTTCCAGCGCCGGATTCAGCTCCACAAAACAAGCCCTTTTGCCCACCTCAATACTGCCTAAGTCGCTTAAATTTGCCACTTCTGCCGGATAAACCGTCGCCATGCGAACGGCCTCTTCTAGCGGAATCGAAGCCTGCATAACACAGTTTTGAATCGCCTCCATCATCGTCAAGGATGAACCTGATAAAACGCCCGCCTCGTTCGTGAAGCGCCCGTCTTTAGCTAAAAAAGAATAAGGGCCAGACGTATCATTTGTCACCGCATCTGTGATCAAAAATAGACGTCCTTTTTTCAAGCGATA
>JBJTMW010000070.1:0-18321 GCA_046070715.1 Aquirufa sp.
GGTGGAAGTCAG
This sequence comes from Aquirufa sp., assembly GCA_046070715.1. GTDB lineage: Bacteria > Bacteroidota > Bacteroidia > Cytophagales > Spirosomataceae > Aquirufa. Next base: position 13 of record JBJTMW010000070.1, read on the forward strand.
GAGGCATTCATCGGTGCAGTACACCGTCGCGGTTCCCAATTAGACGGAGAAATCGAATTAGTTTGCGGCGCGTTCAGCTCCAGCGCAGAAAAATCAAAAGCTACCGGAGAAGCCCTTTACCTTCCAGAAAACCGCGTTTACGGTTCGTATGAGGAGATGATATGGAAGGAGAAAGAATTGCCAGAAGGTGAGCGCATGGATTTCGTTTCCATTGTAACGCCTAATCATGTGCACTTTCCTGCCGCTAAAATGGCTTTAGAAAATGGATTCCATGTAGTCTGCGATAAGCCAGCTACCTTGAACCTAGCGGAAGCGAAAGAATTGAAGAAAATCATTGATCAAACAGGCTTGATTTTTGCACTTACCCACAATTACACGGCCTACCCGATGGTTAAAGAAGCAAAACACTTAGTGGACACAGGGCAATTAGGCGAAATTCGCAAGATCATCGTAGAATATCCACAAGGTTGGTTAATTGATTTAGTGGAAGCTACAGGCCAAAAGCAAGCCGCTTGGAGAACCGATCCAGCCCGTTGTGGTGCCGCAGGTGCCATTGGCGACATCGGAACACACTGCGAAAATTTGATTGAATACATCACTGGATTACATATTAAAGAACTTTGCGCAGATCTTACAATCTTCGTGGAGGGCAGAATGCTAGATGATGATGGTAATATCTTGATCCATTATGACAATGGGGCAAAAGGTATTTTGCATTGCTCTCAAATCTGTAATGGAGAGGAGAATGACTTCAACTTCCGTATCTACGGTAGCAAAGCGGGAATTACCTGGCACCAAATGGAGCCGAACACGATGGTGTTTAGGACGCGCGACGAAGGAGCGCGGATTATTCGTACGGCCGTAGGCCAGCTATCTCCTGCCGCTAATGCGCATACGCGTCAGCCAGCGGGTCACCCAGAAGGCTATGTGGAGACTTTTGCAAACATCTACCGCAATTTCGCTTTTGCGTTAAGAGCTAGATGGGAAGGAAAAGCACAGGATCCGTTGTACGATTTCCCAGGAATCGACGAAGGAATCATGGGAATGGCTTTCATCGAAAATGTGGTGAGATCTGCCCAAGACAATACAAACAAGTGGACAAAATTTGAACTATAATATAACCATGACGAAAATCAAAGTTGGAATCGTAGGAACCGGTTTTATCGGACCCGCACATATCGAGGCATTACGCCGTCTACCAAACATTGATGTAGCTGCGCTATGCGAAGTGACCATCGAATTAGCGGAAGCAAAAGCAAAGCAATTAGGCATCGGCCGTTGGTATACGTTTGAGGATCTTTTGAAACAAGAAGACATCCAATGTGTGCACATTTGTACACCGAACTTCTTACACTACTCGCAGTCGAAAGCGGCTTTATTAGCAGGAAAACACGTGGTGTGTGAGAAGCCTTTGGCAAAAGACCTACATGAAGCCGAAGAATTAGTTGAATTAGCGGCTAAAACTGGCTTAGTGAACGCGGTTCACTTTAACCTTCGCTACTATCCTTTAGTGCGTCAAATGAAAACGATGCGCGAAAAAGGTGATTTAGGTGAAATCTATTCGATCATGGGTAGCTATTTACAAGATTGGTTATTCTACAATACGGACTATAACTGGCGTTTAGAGCCGGACAAATCAGGTGATTCCCGCGCTATCGCCGATATCGGTTCTCACCTTTTAGACGTCATCGAATATATCACCGGTTTGAAAACAGTCGAAGTAATGGCTGATTTTAACACGGTTCACAAAGTGCGTAAGAAGCCCTTGAAGCCAGTAGAGACTTATTCTGGCAAAATGTTACAACCGGAAGATTATGCGGATGTACACATTAATACGGAAGACCATGCGAACGTTTTATTACGTTTTGACAATGGAAACCGCGGTTGTGTGACTGTCTCACAAGTTTCAGCGGGTCGAAAGAACCAATTGAAATTAGAGATTTCTGGTTCGAACAAGACCTTTGCCTTTAACTCAGAGGCGCCTAATGAAATCTGGATCGGGAACCGGGATCAAGCGAATCAGGTGTTGATACGCGATCCTTCTTTGGCCTACCCTGAAGCAAGTGCTTTAATGACTTTCCCTGGTGGACACAACGAAGGCTTCTCAGATACGTCTAAGCAATTATTTAAGGAAGTATACGCCGCTGTAGAGGCAGGCAAGCAACCGGAGAATCCGAAATACCCAACTTTCGCAGACGGATATAGAGAATTATTAATTTGCGAGCGCATTTTAGATTCGACACGCGCTCAACAATGGGTGAAAATCTAAACCTATAGAACATATGAATACGATTAAAGGGCCAGCGATATTTTTGGCACAATTTATGGGCGACGAAGCCCCATTTAATTCTTTAGACAGCATCACGACTTGGGTAGCCTCCTTAGGTTACAAAGGAGTGCAAATTCCTTCTTGGGATTCGCGTTGCATTGACTTGCAGAAAGCGGCAGAATCGAAGACTTATTGCGATGAAATCGTAGGGATGTTAGCTGCCAAAGGCTTACAAATCACCGAATTATCCACCCACTTGCAAGGTCAATTAGTGGCAGTTAATCCTGCCTACGACCTTGGTTTCGATGCTTTCGCTCCGGATTCTGTGAAAGGAAACCCAAAAGCACGCACCGAATGGGCGATCCAACAATTGAAATACGCAGCGAAAGCGTCTCAAAACCTAGGTTTGAACGCGCACGCGACTTTCTCTGGCGCTTTGATGTGGCACACGGTATATCCTTGGCCTCAACGTCCCGCTGGTCTAGTAGAGCAAGGTTTCAAAGAATTAGGTCGCCGTTGGTTACCCATCTTAAATACCTTCGATGAATGTGGCGTGGATTTATGCTACGAAATTCACCCAGGCGAGGATTTGCACGATGGCGTAACTTTCGAAATGTTCTTAGACGAGGTTAAGGGCCACAAGCGGGCAAATTTATTGTACGATCCATCGCACTTTGTGTTACAGGCTTTGGACTACAGACAATACATCGACTTCTACCACGAGCGCATCAAGATGTTCCACGTAAAAGATGCCGAATTCAACCCAACAGGCAAACAAGGCGTTTACGGTGGCTACCAATCTTGGATTAACCGCGCAGGCCGTTTCCGCTCATTAGGCGACGGACAGGTCGATTTTAAAAGCATCTTCTCTAAATTAACCCAATACGGATACGACGGTTGGGCCGTATTAGAATGGGAATGCTGTATCAAAGATCCTGTTCAAGGAGCAACGGAGGGTGCGCCGTTCATCGCGAGCCACATCATCAAAGCAACCGAAAAGGTCTTCGATGATTTCGCCGGAACGGGTGCAGACGAAGAGTTCAACAAAAAGATCTTAGGTCTATAAGTAAAAAGCCCCTGACGTGTCAGGGGCTTTTTTTATGTGCTTATTCTTACTCTCGAAAGACATAAATAAACCAAGCCGCAGATAGCAGCACCACATTCTTGATAATGTATTGGCCGGTTAGCGTAAGGGCGAAAAAGGATTGCCAGGTTTCATCCACTAAAAATAAAACCGGCAAAAAAGTCGTAAACAAATGGGCAATCATCACCCAGAAAGCGATTTTAGTCAACTTTGGCGACAACCATAGTATTCCAATCGCACACTCCCCTATTCCTAAAATTAACAGGAACGTCTCAATACCCATGAAGGGCTCTAGCGTGATATGAAATAGTTTCGTCACTAATCCTTCTGCGGGAGAGGTGCCTAACACCTTCAAAAATCCGAACCAAATATAGACCAACGCGATCATCGCGCGGTTCAACCAAGCTGCTGTAACGAGTGCTTGGAGACGTGTTTTGCTGATAGTTACCATCCTACATTAGTTTAATTAGCCCCATCTGTTTTCGCCCTTTGCACGGCGAAATCTCCAATCGACTTCCCGTGTTTTCCACCCATCGTGCAATCCACACGGAAATGTATCAATCCGTACACCCGTGAATCTGAGGCTTGCTGGGCATATTGACTAAATGCATTCGCACGATCCGGGAAAAATGCCCCTAAAACCGTTGAAGCTGCATATGAGAAGGTCGAATGACCTGAAGTATAACTTGGGAAATTAGGTAAGCCAACAGAGGTTTTTAAGCCAAATTGCTGAGGACGAGGACTATAATAGAAATATTTCGTATCCCAACACGCAATTCCTGCATCCATCAATGCCGTTCCTACATAGGCTAACATACGGGCCATGCGAACTTCGGAATATTTGGCATCTACCCCTGCCTCACAGGCATAACGATGCCAGTGACCCGGGGGAGTATACGAACCCGGACCGTCTGCCCAATAATTAGCAATGGCGGCTTGCTCCCGCGTTTGGCTTTCATTAATCCGCTGTAATTCCGCTAAATCTTTATTGAAATCCTCCGAACCAGGCAAATAAGGAATAGCGGGGCGAATCGACTCTAAGGTTGCGCGATCAAAATTCCATGTTTTCACAGCGCCATAGTTCGGCAACATCGGTGGTCGAACGGGTAATTCTTGACTCGCCCACAGCGTAGACAAACCGATTGATTTCGCATGTGCAATCAAATCTGGCACAATAGCTTGGTTATTTGAAGTACTCATCCCGTCCGTTTTGGCTCTCGCCATCACCTTTGCCGCCACCGCAGCCCCTAAATTAGCACCCGCCGTCACATCCGAATTCACATTCGTTTTTGCCCAAATCGGTGCGTTTTTCGCTTCTGCTAGCTTAGCCGATAAGAAGGGTCCCTCTCCAGGGAACATCGCTAACAAAACCACATAACTCGCCTGCGCTACCACCGCATCTTCAGATGGATAGCCAGGCAAAGTAGAAACCGGCAATAAGGGTTTGACAGAAGCATCCAAAACAGATGGTGCCGGACGATTGTACTGGTATTTATATGCCCAGGCACTCACTAAGGCATCGTATTGCGCTACACTCAAATAAGCCAAGGCTCTGGCTGTATAAGGAGGATTTGCAAAAGGGAATTTAGGATCTGCCAAAGGGTCAGCCGCATTAGGCACCGGATAAACACCTGCCGCATTCGCTGCCGGAGGAATATTATATCGTGCCGCTAATTCGCGCGCAATTTCATTCCAACGCAAAACAGCACCGGCTCCCCAATACTGAACGGCCGCTTTTTGGTCCGCCGTTAATACCATCGATTTCAACGAATCTACTTCTTTTCTATAGTCCGCATCAGAATTTAAAGCGGGAACAAGCACCTCCGTGGGACTCGTTAATACAAACATTTTCCAGCTCCCAGCCGTTTCATCGACTTTAGCGGGAGTATAAGGCTCAATCACGGTTTCCGAAACGGATTTGTCGCAGGACCACAAGCCGATTAATAAACATAAAGTAACTATATATTTCATCTTAGTTGATTTTAAACTGATACAACACTCCCACAGAAATGGACGTACTTTGGCCTACATTCTGACCCGCTACGACATACGCCACTTTCGCATTGACGCCGAGCGCCTTAGGCTGGTATTTCCCATACACTCCCACCGTGGTCATCGTCATGTCATTGGTTAAGAATGGCATGTCATTGCGGCGAATATCATCGCCTTTCGTACAAGAAAAATGCTCCGCAAATAATTCGAGTTGATTGTCTTTTTTCAGATAACCCAAACGAATAGCCGCATCAAAGGCGTCCGGAACGGATACCTGATTAGACTGGTATAAGGTAGAGGCTCCTAAATACGAATCGCGATCAACCGTCACTTTACTCCGTGCCTGGTAGGCAATAGAGCTATTTAAATACAAATGCGAGGGTAAGGAGTAGGTTAGCATCCCGCGAACCATAAGTGATTTAGTCCCTAGCCCTATCGACATCGGCATAAAATCCGGCACATAGTTTGTCACTGGGACACTAAAACCCACCACTCCATGTGCCGTTACGCCATGAAAAGCCTTCGTTTTTGTCTTTACAAATACCGAGGCATCCTGAAAACCCTGCTGTCCCATCAAATTTCCTTGACTTGCATCCGTCTTCACATAGGGGATCATAGCAATCACATTTACCTCGCGGGTAATTCCATATGCCACCATGGCTGTCGCGGATTGGGTGGTCAAACGACCTAAATTAGGATTATCCCGTTTTAATCCATTTTCCCAATAATTCGTCCAAGAGCTATTTCCATAGATCAAGGCCCCACAAGCTAATTTTTTGTTCATATAGATTCCGTCATGAGGCATTTGGGCCTTTAATTCGACGAAAACTAGCAAACAAAGTAGCAGTGTAAATAACTTCTTCATTTTGCTTAATTTTTAAAATAACACACAATACCCTGGGACAGAATTGTCCTAGGAAAAAAGGGAATCAAAGAAAAGTTAAGCTTGCCGTGGGGGCGAGAAGAAATTAGACGATATGTCCTGAGTAGACAAAATAGGATGAACGGGAGCATCGATTGAAGCAGGCCATTCCATAATATAAAGAACCCAGCCAGACGACTGAGCACAATATTCTTTCACTAGGGTATTGATTAATTTCGTTTTGGCTGGTGTAGAACCTGGCTCATCGCTTAAATGTTCGTTTACTTGCTCCGCCAAATCAAAGAAATTCTCACGGGCATTGCGGTCTTTCACCATCACCGTTACCAAGGTGTCATTTTCCACCTTGCGCTCCTTCATTTCATAGAATTCATCGCCTTGGCGAACAGAACCCTCTACTTCTTCTGAGGATACCCAATCCGTTTGGTAGGGTAAATTGATCGGGATTTTAACGACTACCGTCTCTTCCGTTTCCGGATCAATGGCTACCGTATTGCCTTCTGACAAATACTGCAATGCGAAACCGCCTGCTTGGTAAAGCAGTACAGCGAATAGCATTATGGCAAGTATTTTTTTCATTCAAGAGCAAAAATAGGCTATTTTTCAATAACGGTACCTAATTCCTGAGAAATATTTTTCTGAATTTCCTTCAAACGGATGAATTCAAGCAGCATTTCATCCATTTCCGCCGCATCCGCTTTCAACGAATCCAATTTGCTTAAGATCTCCTGCAAATGCTGGTCATTATACACCTTTCTAAGGCGCAACACATTTTTATAGGCTAAATCTTCTAATAACTCCTCATCCGTATTCACGCGAATCTCGTGTTTGTCCTTCCATTCAGAAGACAAAGCATGTTTTTCAGAGGAGATGTTGATCGAGAAAGATTGAATTTCTTCGTCCGCGTGGTGTAAGAAGAAATCAGGCTTGGGTGCACGCTGAGCACCAAATTCCTGCTTACAAAGGTCGAGAATGCGAATAAATAAAGGCGTTTGGAAAACCGTTCCTTCTAATTCATCGATCAAATAATGCACCACTGTTAAACCCGGAGCCTTTTCCGGATTGATTTCCAAATGCCCATAATTAATCAATAAACGAACACATTCTAATTCTTGGTAATAGGCTAAATTCTGAACTTGCGCCGGCTCGTCATCATCCGCGAAAGTAGGCTCAATCAATTGACGCACTTCCGCATATTGCTGCGCGGAAATTTGTTGAGGATCTTGGCTCGCGCCCTTCATCTTTTTCAGCTGAATCTTATTCAATTCTGCTAATAGGACATCCTCATCCATCCGCATCATCGTTGCCGTCTTTTGGATAAAAAGACTGCGCTGAATCGCATCTGGTATTTTTGAAATGGATTGCACCATTTCCTTAATCATTTCTGCTTTCTTGAAAGGATCGTCGCCTGCTTCTTCTTTGAAAAGATTCGCTTGGAACGAGATCACATCCTTCGCCTCTTTCTTAATGTAGTCAATGAAGGCCTCAGAACCGATCTTACGCACAAAGGAATCTGGGTCATTCCCTTCCGGAAATACGACTAAATTTACTTGCAAACCTTCCTCTAAAATCAAATCCATTCCACGTAAAGCAGCCTTGATTCCCGCAGAATCTCCATCGTAAAGAACGGTGACATGCTGAGTGAAGCGACCAATTAACTTGATCTGTTCGATGGTCAAAGAGGTTCCAGATGACGCAACCACGTTCTTAATTCCGGCTTGGTGCAGGGAAATAACATCGGTATAGCCCTCTACTAAATAGCAAACGTCTTTAGAACGGATCTCATTTTTCGCTTGTGAGATACCGTATAAAGTAGCTGACTTGTGGTAGACTTCCGTTTCTGGAGAGTTTAGGTATTTCGCCTGGTTCTTCGCGTCGTTTCGGAGAATACGCGCACCAAAAGCGATAATCTTCCCAGACACATTGTGAATCGGGAAGATTACACGATTACGGAAACGGTCGTAGACCTTTCCGTCGTCATTCTTTTGGGTGACTAAACCTGCTTTTTCAATGATTTCCTGAGAAAATCCTTGTTTAAGGGCCGCTTTCAAGAAAGCATCCCAAGCTTCTGGACTGTAACCTAAGTCAAAGGATTGAAGCGTGGCGTCAGAGAAACCGCGTTCCTTGAAATAAGGCAAGGCAATGGATTTGCCTTCATCTGTTTCATATAATTGTTTCTTGAAGTATTCTTTCGCGTATTCGAGGATAATTAAAAGACTTTCGCGCTCGTTTTGACGAACCAGCTGGTCGTCTGTCATTTCCTCTTCCTGTATGTCTATGCCGTATTTTTTGGCCAAATGACGCAAAGCCTCTCCGTAACCCAGGCCTTCCATATCCATGATGAAACGCACAGAATCACCGGCTTTACCACAACCAAAACATTTGTAGATTCCCTTTGCAGGTGAAATAGAAAAGGAAGGCGTCTTCTCTCCGTGAAATGGACAGCAAGCCCAATAGTTCGCGCCTTTCTTCTTAATCGTCACATAATCCCCGATCACGTCTGCGACCGCAGCCGTTTGCTTTATTCGCTCGACGGTTTCGGGATCAATTCGCATATTACAATAATAAACCGGCTAAAGTAGCGGATAAATAAGAGGCCAAAGTACCCGCGATCAAGGCCTTGAAGCCTAATTTCGCTAAATCAGAACGACGTGATGGCGCTAGTTCGCCGATTCCCCCGATTTGGATAGCTACCGATGAGAAGTTCGCAAAACCACATAGGGCAAAGCTCGTAATGGCAATTGTCTTCGGATCTAAGGTCGCTTTCAAATGCACCATATCTAAATAGGCAACGAACTCGTTCACCACCATTTTCTTTCCCATCAAGGCTCCCGCCACTTCAATATCTTGCGAAGGAACACCCATCGCAAAAGCGAAAACAGAGAATACTTTTCCTAAAATCGTGTTCATCGATAGCTCTGGATAGTTCATCCAAGCACCGATATGTCCTAAACCTAAATCCACTAAAGCGATCAAGGCGATAAAACCAATTAACATCGCAATCACATTCAAACCCACTTTTAATCCTTCGCTCGCACCTGCTGCAATCGCATCGACTAAATTCGCATGTGTTTTGGATAATTCTAATTTCACTTCCCCTTCCGTTTCCGACTTCTCAGTTTCTGGGAACATAATTTTCGAAATAACTAAAGCACCTGGAGCTGCCATTAAACTCGCCGCTAATAAATAGGCTGCAGGAACTCCTAGAGAGATATAAACCGCCATCACACCACCCGCGATGCAGGCAAATGAACCCGTCATCGAAGCCATCAACTCCGAATTTGTCATGTTTTTCAAATAAGGTTTGATCATGATTTGAGCCTCAACTTGCCCTACAAACGTGGATGCCACATTTGAAAGTGCTTCCGCCCCACTCACGCCCATTAACCAGTGTACGCCTTTTCCAATGAATGAAACTACGCGTTGAAGTATGCCTAAATGGTAGAACATATTCACTAAAACCGCAACAAAAATGATCGTAGGAACTACTTTGAAGAAGAAAATATAATCATTACCTGGACCAAAGGCCTTGATCATCAAATCACGATTCACTAAAGAACCGAACACGAATTGAGCTCCTTTATCAGCTTGACCTAACAAAGTATTGATGGAATCACCTAGCCACTGGAAGAGATTTTGGCCTGTCTCCGTCTTCAAAATAAACACAGCTAACAACACTTGCATTAAAAGACCCACTCCTACTGTCCGGTAATTGATCGCTTTTCGGTTATTCGACATCAAAAATGATACGCCCAAAATCAAAACGATACCGAGCAATCCTGTAAATCTTTCCATGTGTTGTTTGTTGGTGTAATTCGCCTATTTTGTTTCTAGTTTTGTATCTAGGCTAATGGTAAATTTATCAAAAGCTAGTTCGGCAACCAAATCCTCGTCTTTGATTTCGTAAAATTTCGTATGAATATCAAACGGTTCTTCACTTTCAATCTTCCAATAAGTACCATCCTCCTGCATCTCATACGAGTTTTTCGTATCCCGCAGATTCCAATCTAAAATGGTAATAGCCAGATTCTTTGCCCGAGTATTCACTAATTCAAATAAGGATTCTATACGTCTGTCAAAGCTTCGAACCATCACGTCCGCGCTACCCCCATAAATTTTAGGTTCGCCGGCGTTATGGAAGTAATACAAACGGGTGTGTTCCAGATATTCTCCTACAATCGATTTAATGAAGATATTCTCCGATAAACCTTTACGCTGAGGACGAATACAGCAAATTCCTCGCACAATTAATAAAACGGGTAATCCTGCTTGTGAAGCCTTGTACAGCGCTTCCATCGTCTTCAAATCTTGTAAGGAATTGATCTTCCAACAAACTCCAGCAGGTAAACCTTGCTGGTGATTCTTCACCTCATTCTCAATCATCTCGATCAAACGATTCCGCATATCGCGCGGCGCCGTGATCAAATGCTCGTAATGCGTAGGCATCGAATGTCCCGTGATAACATTAAAGAACTCCGAAATATCTTGTGTAATCCTTGTATCCGTGGTTAAAAGGCCAATATCCGTATATAATTTAGCGGTATCCTCATTATAGTTTCCGGAAGAAAGGTGGGCATAACTCACCACGTGATTACCCTCATTGCGAATGACTTGCAATAATTTCGTGTGCGTCTTCAAACCCGGAATACCATAAATCACGAAGCAACCTGCTTTCTGCAATTTAGTCGCCTCCTTGATATTGTTCTCCTCATCAAAACGCGCTTTCACCTCAAACAAGACCGAAACGTGTTTTCCTTGCTCCGCCGCACGCAACAAAGCACTCGAAATACGGGAGTTTTTCGAAATACGATACAGAGTGATCTTAATCGCTAAGACTTTAGGGTCATCTGCCGCCTGTTCTAATAATTGAATTACGGGTTCAAAATTATTGTAGGGATGATGCAGTAAAATATCACCGCGTTTAATGGTATCGAAAATATCATCAATCACTACTGACTTCAGGCCTAAAGCCGGAACAACTGCCGGATTTTCTGCAAGTTGCGTCTTAAATTCCGCATGTTTTAGAATTTGCCAAAAAGCGGTAAAATCAAGAATCGAATTCTTCACAAAGATATCCGAACGATCTAAATTCCAACGCTTTAACATCTCCGTCAACAAGAAATCCGAATGAAATTTCTCCACCTCCACACGCGTCACGCGACCCAAACGACGGTCCTTAATCTTCTTCTTCACCTCATCCACAAAATCCGTGTCCGAATCCTCATGTTCCACTAAATCAAAATCCCCATTTCGCGTGATGCGAAATAAAGTCGTCGATTCTATCTCCACATTCCGGTACAAGACTTGCAAATGATGGCGAATAATTTCTTCAATCGGGATAAACAACACTTTATCCTCTCTCTCAATCACATAAAAACGCTTCAAATTCAACGGAATCTGCACAAAGGAGATCTTTTGCTCCTTTTCGTTTCGGGTCTTTTTCTTATCCGAAAGCCCCACCGTCACGACCCCAAAAATCAAGGTCTTCGCTAATAAACTCGGGAACGTATGCGTATGATCGAACACCATCGGTGTTAACATCGGATAAATCGTCCGTTGGAAATAGGATGCTACTTCTTCCTTTTCATCTTCGTCTAAATCATCTAAACAAGCTAACAGTAGCCCATTCTCCGGAAATAAAGGCAGAATCTCCTCCATAAACAGGCGGTGCTTTTCCTGAGTAAACTCTTGTGCGTCATTAATAATGGCCTGTTTAAAAGGCACTTCACGCAAGCCGCAATAATCGGTTCTTTCCTTCCCTAAATCGATGTAATTGTACAAAGAACCCATCCGAATGGTAAAAAACTCATCCAAATTAGAGGCTGTAATCGCTAAGAATTTAAGGCGATCAAAAAGTGACTTAGAACTATCACGTGCCTGATCCAAAACGCGCTCATCAAACTTCAACCACGACAAGTCACGCGAGATGAACTTTGATTTTGCGATGGTGTCGTTCGACTTTTGGGTCGACTTATCTACCTTCCGATTCTGCTCGCGCGGAGCCATCAGATTAATCTTCCAATTCGTAGGCGTAAGTAATGACAAAAGATTCCCGGCAAGGGAATCTTTTGACTCTTCGTGTTTCAGTATTTTATCTAATTCACTCATATTATTCTGTAGGCACTTGATTTTTGATGGCTTGATAATCAGAACCTAGACGCCCCATTTCTGTGGCCAAGAATTTCTGAAGTTCTAAATTAAACAAGCGTTTGTCCTCTTCTGTTAAGGAATTGTAAAAGTCTTTCAATTCCTGATTGATCTTTTGCTTTTCCTCCAACGTCTCCGCGTGAATGCCACGCAAATGATACGACTTAAAATCAAAATTCATGCTAAACGTCTACTTTTGCGTATTTCGCATTCTTCTCAATAAAGTCACGACGTGGCGCCACTTCATCTCCCATTAACATCGAGAATAATAAATCAGCTTCGATCGCAGATTCCACTGTCACTTGTTTCAAGGTACGAGACTCTGGGTTCATCGTCGTTTCCCACAATTGCTCCGCGTTCATCTCTCCAAGACCCTTATAACGTTGTACGCCTACGTTGTCTTCTTTACCACCACCGGCTAATTCTTGAATCGCCTGAGTGCGTTGATCTTCTGTCCAAACATAACGCACCTGCTGTCCTTTTTTCACTTGGTACAACGGAGGTTGCGCGATGTAAATACATCCACGATCCACTAATTCACGCATGTAACGGAAGAAGAACGTCAAAATCAAGGTACGAATGTGACTACCGTCAACGTCCGCATCGGTCATGATGATCACCTTGTGGTAACGCAATTTATCCATATTCAACGCACGCTCATCTCCATCTTTTCCGAAAGAAACGCCTAGCGCGGTAATCATATTCTTAATCTCTTCGTTTTCGTAGATACGGTATTCTTGTGCTTTCTCTACGTTCAAAATCTTACCACGCAAAGGCAAGATTGCTTGGAATGCCCGGTTACGGCCTTGCTTCGCCGTACCACCCGCTGAATCCCCTTCGACCAGGTAGATTTCACATGTTTCTGGATCTGAATCCGAGCAATCGGCTAATTTACCTGGCAACGAGTTCGAACCTAAAACCGTCTTACGCTGAACCATTTCACGCGCCTTGCGAGCTGCGTGACGCGCCTGAGCGGCTAAGATAACTTTAGCTACGATTTGACGAGCCTCTTTCGGATGCTCTTCTAACCAAGACTCTAACATATCAGACATCGCAGCAGAAACGGCACCAGATACCTCACCGTTACCTAATTTGGTTTTTGTTTGGCCCTCAAACTGAGGCTCTGCTACTTTCACCGAAATTACCGCTGTCAAACCTTCCCGGAAGTCATCCCCCGCGATATCAATCTTTAATTTATCTAAGGCACCTGACTTATCTGCGTAGTTTTTCAAGGTACGAGTCAATGCACCACGGAAACCCGCCACGTGCGTACCACCTTCAATCGTGTTGATGTTATTGACATACGAAACCACGTTCTCCGTGTAAGACGTATTATACACCATCGCTACTTGAACAGGAACCCCATTCTTATCACCTTCCATGTAGATAGGCTCAGAAAGCAATGGCTCACGGGTAGAATCCAAGAACATAACGAATTCGCGAAGACCTCCTTCAGAGAAGAATTCTTCCGTTTTCGCCACGCCATTCTCATCTAATTCACGCATATCCGTTAATTGAATACGAATACCCGCATTCAAGAAAGATAATTCACGTAAACGACCCGCTACCGTTTCGTATTTGTATTCTGTTACGGTGAAAATCGTCTCATCCGGCTTAAATAAAACCGATGTACCCGTACGATCTGTTGTTCCTACCTCTTTTACTGGATATTGTGGAACCCCGATTTTATATTCTTGTTGGTAAATTTTACCATCACGGCTATACACCGTTACTTTTAAATCTGTCGATAAGGCATTCACACAAGAAACCCCCACACCGTGCAAACCACCAGAAACCTTGTAGGTATCTTTATCGAATTTACCACCGGCGTGAAGCACTGTCATTACGACCTCTAAGGCAGAACGCTTTTCCTTCGTGTGCATTCCCGTAGGGATACCACGACCATTATCTTCTACTAAGATGGAATTGTCCGTATTGATCGTCACTTTGATCATATCGCAATGACCCGCTAACGCCTCATCAATCGAGTTATCAACCACCTCCCAAATCAAATGGTGCAAACCCTTAAAGCCTGTATCACCAATGTACATGGATGGCCGCTTACGAACAGCCTCTAAACCCTCTAATACTTGAATATTATCTGCACCATAATTTGCCCGATCCTGAGCTGATGTATCTTGTGCTTCTGACATAATGTAATTTAATGTGTGTTAAAACGAGCTTTTTAATCGCCCGGAAATAGTGTTGATTACTAACCTTAAAAATATAAATTTTAACTGAATAATCCTAATGTTTGAAGTGACGAATTCCCGTCATGACCATCGCTAAATCATTGGCATCGCAGTAATCGATCGAATCTTGATCTTTAATCGATCCGCCCGGCTGAGTCACTGCCACAATGCCTGCTTTTCCAGCAATTTCTACGCAATCTGGGAACGGAAAGAACGCATCGGAAGCCATCACCGCACCGTTCAAATCAAATCCAAATTCCTTTGCTTTGTCAATCGCTTGTTTTAAAGCGTCTACGCGTGAAGTTTGGCCTACTCCTGATGCCAATAACTGACCATCATTCGCTAAAATAATCGTATTCGACTTCGTGTGCTTACAAATCTTCAATGCGAATGCTAAAGCACGCTTTTGCTCGTCAGTAGGAATGCGTTTTGTTACCGTCTTGAAATCTTCTACGCCCTCCATTACTAAGTCCTTGTCTTGCTCTAAAACACCGTTCAATAAAGTTTTGAACATTACTTTAGGGAACGCGACTTGGTTGCGCTTCAATAAAATGCGGTTTTTCTTTGTCTTTAAGATTTCCAAAGCCTCCTCCGTAAAGTCTGGTGCAATGAGAATCTCACAGAACAAAGGATTGATGGATTCTGCCGCCGCTTTGTCCACCGTATTATTTGTCGCTAACACACCACCAAAGGCAGAAATAGGATCACAAGAAAGCGCCTTATCGTAAGCCTCTTTCACTGTCGCTCCCGTCGCCACGCCACACGCGTTCATGTGCTTGATGATCACGAAAGCCGTTTCAGCAAACTCGTCTAATAATGACAAACAAGCATCTACGTCCACTAAGTTATTGTAAGACAATTCCTTACCGTGTAATTTATCAAATAATGCTGCTAAATCTCCGTAGAATTTACCTTGTTGGTGAGGGTTCTCTCCATAACGTAAGCCGTGTGCTGGCAAGGTCGTGTAGTTAGCTAAATCAGCCGATTGACCCGCGAAATAGCGTTGAATCGCTCCATCGTAATGAGATGAAACTTGGAAAGCCTTTCCAGCAAAGCTTCTACGCTCTTCTAAAGTCGTCGAAGTAGAACCGTGTGCCGCGAAGATCGCTGACACCTCTGCATATTGTTCCCGAGACGAAACGATTAATACATCGTTAAAATTCTTTGCTCCTCCGCGGATTAAAGATATGCCACCAATGTCAATTTTTTCAATAATATCGGCATCAGAAGCGCCAGAAGCTACTGTCTCCTCGAATGGATACAAATCCACCATTACCAAATCCAAAGCAGGAATATCGTATTGTTTGGCCACCTCCACATCAGACGCTAAATCACGACGGTGCAAGATTCCACCAAAAACCTTCGGGTGTAAAGTCTTCACGCGACCGCCAAAGATCGACGGATATCCCGTTAAATCTTCCACTGCAATCACGGGAATACCTAATTCCTCGATGAAAGACTGCGTCCCTCCCGTAGAATAAAGTGTCACTCCGTTTTTATGAAGTTCTTGAATGATGGGCGCTAAACCGTCCTTGTAATAAACCGAAATTAAGGCTGATTGAATTTTCTTAACTGACATAGGGCTTGATAAAAATGAAGCCTCAAAGGTACGAAATTCAGCCCAAAAAGCCGTCTATTTTTTAGCCATTTTTTGGTAGCGCAACAAGCCCTCTAAATAATAGTAATCCGCATAGATTAAAGGCACATCAATCTCTGAATTCAGCGATTTCGCTCCCACGCAATGCTTGATTAAGAAGTGATTATTTTCACCCAAAGCCGCGCGGTACGCCGGCGACGAAAGTGATTCCAACATCTTCACCGCGTCTGCATAGTAGCGCTTGCCTTTTTCTCCTGAATAGGTACTCAATTCTAACAAGGCAGAAGCCGCAATCGCACCCGCAGAAGCATCACGTTCCTCGTTCGGAATGTTAGGCGCATAGAAATCCCAGTACGGAATCTTATCAGCCGGCAAATTCGGGTGATTTAGGTAGAAATCAGAGATTTTTTGCGCGAAATCGAGGTATTTTTTGTCCTTCGTATTGCGGTACATTTCTACGTAGCCGTACATTGCCCAAGCATGTCCGCGCGTCCAGGTAGACTCGTCTTGGTAGCCTTGGTGTTGTTTTTTGGCCAAAACCTTTCCATCCACATCATAGCAAATCACATGATAGCTTGAATAATCCGGTCTAAAATGGTTCTTCATCGTATTGTCCGCGTGCGTAATCGCGATCTCTTTGAAACGCGGATCCCCCGTCTCGCGCGATGCCCAGAACAACAATTCCAAATTCATCATATTATCGATGATCACCGGATATTGATAGCCTCCTTTGAAACCATTCCAAGACTTAATCAAACCGATCTTCGGATCAAAACGAGTCGCTAAAGATTTGGCAGACTGAATCAACACTTTCTTGTATTCCGGATCTTTCGTCAGACGCAAACCATTCCCGAAAGAATCGTACATCATGAAACCCAAATCATGCGTCCCCGTATTGAACTGCTCTTTCTTCACCACTGCGGTCCATAAACGAGCTGCCGATTCCCATTTTGGATCCTTTGTCTTTTCATACAAGAACCAAAGTCCGCCCGGAAAGAAACCCGAACACCACCACTTGGATGGCTTGTTACTGTAAGTCCCATCGTGGTTTGCCGAGTGAATCGTCGTACTCGTATCCTGTCGTGCCGCTAACATCAATTGGTATTGCTGACCTGCAAGGGCAATTTGTTTATCCACATCAATTTTCTGTGCGAAAAGAGAGGTGGAGAGTAGGGTGAGGAATAAGATTTTTTTCATAGTATTTAGTTTAGAGATTATAGAGTATAGATAATAGATTATAGATTTTTATCTCTTCTCTCTACTCTATTATCTCTACTCTTCTACCTTCCCATCCAGCCGCCATCGACGGTCAAAATGGTTCCGTGTACATAGTTAGAGGCATCAGATGCTAAGAAGACCACTGGACCCTTAAAGTCTTCTGGTTCTCCCCATCTTCCCGCCGGAATTCGTCCTAAAATAGAGGCGCTGCGTTCTTTATCTTCACGCAATGCCGTTGTATTATCAGTGGAAATATAACCAGGAGCAATCGCGTTCACATTAACTCTCTTCCCGGCCCACTCATTCGCTAAAGCCATCGTTAAACGCGCAATACCACCTTTGCTGGCAGCATATCCGGGAACGTTAATGCCACCTTGAAAGCTTAATAAAGAAGCTGTAAAAATGATTTTCCCACTGCCTTGAGCGATCATCCGAGAACCGATTTCTCGGCTCAATATAAACTGAGAGGAAAGATTGACTTCCAACACCTCATCCCAAAATTCATCCGAATGCTCCGCAGCCGGATTGCGCAAAATGGTACCTGCGTTATTCACTAAGATATCGATGCGCGGATTATCCGCTTTCAATTGTTGGATAAAAGCATAGAGCGAATCGCGGTTTGAGAAATCTGCTTGGTAGGCTTTGAATTGACGACCTAAAGCTTCCACTGATTTAGACACCTGAGAACCCGCTAATTCTAAATTAGCCGAAACCCCAATAATATCAGCGCCAGCCTCCGCTAAACCGAGCGCCATCGCCATTCCTATTCCTCGCTTGCAACCCGTGACTAGCGCTATTTTACCTGTTAAATCAAAACTGTTTTTCATAATTATTTCAAATGTACGGCAGAATCATTGATTTGGTAAGTATGATGTTTCACTAAATCCATCATCGCAGCTCCTGCTAATAAAACCGGACCATAACCGTGTG